>NZ_VRVC01000176.1:0-7482 GCF_008040005.1 Methylobacterium sp. WL19 | reverse complement strand
TAGGACCGCCGCGCGGCCGTGGCCGTCACCACGAGGCCGAGGGCGGCGAAGAGGGCGGCGGCCGACCCGATGGCGGCCTGCCAGCGCAATTCGCTTCCGGCGGCGTTCCACCATGCCACCGGCCCGTACTCCGTGCTCATCAGCAAAGGCGTCAGGATCGCGACGAGAAGTCCCGAGATGACGAACGGGATGATGGCGGATTTCGACATCGGTCAGCCTCCGCAGGGCTTGCTGGTGTTCCAGATGACGGGGATCCGCTGGACGCCGCCCGTCGTGTCGATCTTCAGGCCCGGCGTCAGCTCGAAGAAGACGTCCTTGGCCGCGCCCTCGACGACGATCTCTCCCTTGCCGACCTCGTAGGGGGCGGGGAACGGGACCGCGATGTTGATCGGCCCCTCGGCGACGTTGAAGGCCGGCGAGAGGTAGTTGCCCGCCCGGATACGCACCACGCCGCCGGCATTCGCCGTCATCTTCGACAGGCGCATATTGCCGAGGGGCGCGGTGCAGGCCTTGGCCTGACTGACGAGCTTCTCCTTCTCCTCCGGCACCAGGGTCTCGGCGGCCTTGTCGATCTCGCTCGTCTTGACGAGGTTCAGGGCCGGCCGCTCCACGGTCCCGGCCGTCTCCCCACCGCCGCTCAGGAGCAGGAAACCCGCGATGGCGCCCGCCGCCACGACGCCGCCCGCGAGGGCGATGACGCTCGGAGAGAGGGCTGGCTTCGACGGGCCCGGTCCGGACGGGGCGGCCTTGCTCTCGGCGCCCTTAACCTGAGCCTGCGTCTGGTGCTCAGTATTCGACATTGATCCGGCCCTTTATCTTGACTGACTCAACCTATTCGCTGCATTTTGTTGGGTTTCGTCTTTCGCACGAACATCGCTCATCGCATGAATTAAAATTATTCTAAAAATTCTCGGCGAAGATGCGTTCGTTATTCGTTCGAGCTTCTATGCACCCGCCAAAAACCGGTCTACTAGTACACATGACCTATGGCCTTGGCCTTGACCCCTCCTGCCCCTTGCCTGGCACTAGAGCGCTCTCCGCCGAAGTGGATGCCGGTTCGGCGAAAAAGAGCGCGGCACAACAAAGGTCTAGAGCTGCGCCCGACCCAACGTGGTCGGGCGCAGCTCTAGACAGCCAATCCGGTCGCATGGGGGCTAAGTCCGATCTTGTGATCGGGAGTGGAGTGAGTGGAACGGTGAAAGAGACGATCATCGTCGCCGATGGCCATCCGCTGTTCCGCGCGGGGATGGTGCACATCGCCGAACGGCTCTACCCGGAAGCGCTCGTGCAGGAGGCCGCCACGCTGGAACAGGTTCTGGCGCTGTCGCGCGCGGGGCCGCCGCCGGAAATCGTCTTCCTCGACCCCGTGTTTTCCGGCCTCGATCCCCATCGCGCCATCGGTGCGCTGCGCCAGGAGCTTCCGAGGGCCTCGATCGTCGTCGTCTCGATGATCGAGGACGACGCCGTGATCCGCGCGGTCATGGCCGAGGGCGCCGACGGATTCATCCGCAAATCCCTGCCCGCGAAGGAGATCGCGCGGGCGATCTCGGCGATCCGCAATGGCGAATTCGTGATCCGGCGCGACCTCGCCTCGGGCCTCTCCGCGCCGCGCTCTCCCCTGCCGGCCCTGACGCAGCGCCAGCGCGACGTCCTGCGCCTCGTCGCCATGGGGCACACCAACAAGGAGATCGCCCGCGAACTGGACATCTCCCCGTTCACGGTCCGGGTCCATGTCTCGGCGCTCCTGCGGGCCCTCGACGTCACCTCCCGTTCCGCGGCTGCGGCGAAGGCGGCCGATGCCGGGGTGTGCGGGTGACCGGCCCCGGTCCCGGCCATCGTACATCTGTCCCGGTGTCGGACCGGCGACGCCCGTGGCATTGCTCGGCCCCATGAGGCGATCGAAGGGCATGAAGCGATTGAAGGGACTGTGCGGGCGTTCGGCCCGCGTGAGCGCGCCGGCGCTGCTGGCTCTGGCGGCCTCGGCCATCGGTGGTGTCTCCCCCGCCGCGGCCGATCCGGACCTCGTCGGGCCGCCCGAGGAGACGGTGCTGGCGGCGATCTGCGGGAATCCGGCGCGCACGGAGACCGGGACCTGCCGGATGAAGGACGGCCGCACGGCGGCGTTCTGGTACGGGGCGATGATCCCCGCCGCCACCGGGATCTGGTTCACGGGCTTCGCGACGATGCCGGCGCCGGGTGAGGACGCGGACACGCCCAACCGGCGGACCGTCGCGGCGGCGACCTTCGCGTTCGAGGATTCGCGCTGGCGCCTCAAGGGTGTGCAGACCGAGATCGGGCGCATCGGCACCGGCAACCGCAACGGGGACGCTCCGCAGGTGGACGAGGGTCTCGGGGCGGTGACCAGGGCCGTGAACCGGGTGCGCCTGGTGATGGGCCTGCGCCTCACCTCGTATGGAGCGGCGGGCGCGCGCAGCTTCTCGTTTCTCCTGCTGCAATTCAGCAAGGTGCCGCTGCGCTGGAGCGTGGCGGGGGAGGTCCCCGCCGGGTCCGACGAGACCGCCGCCTGCGATACCGATGACGGCGAGCCCTGCCGGATGGGCAAGAGCGAGGGCCGGCTCGAGATCCTGCCAGAGGAGTCGTTCAAGCCCCTCGCATGGCCTCCCGTCCGGGTCACCCTCACGGGCACGGTCCGTGGCGAGGACGGAAAGGTCCGTCCCGCGACGGACCGGGATGCCAGGACCTTCGCGTTCGACGAGGCGAAGGGCGCCTATCGCTGAGGTCGGGCGCCATCCTCATCCCGGACCGCGCCCGTCGTCGCGCGGCGCGGCGCGATCAGCTGATCGAAGATCACACGCTTGCCCGTTGTCCTGTAGCGCACGCCCATCGCCCGGCGGCCGATGTTCAGGGCCTTGCCGGCCTCCACGAGCGCCATCAGCGTCTGCGGCAAGGCTGCGGCCGCCGTCATCACCCAGGCCACATCGGCGCCGTCGGGCCGGTCGAGGGGTGGCGGCTTGCCCGTCCGGGCGAAGTCGCGGGCCTCCGCGTGGCTGTAGAGATGCCATCCGAGATAGCCGACGACCCGCCTGTCGTCGAAGGCGAAGAGCGCGTGGCCGCGGCGGATCTGGTCGTCCACGGTCTGGGTCAGGTCGCCGAAGCGGAAGCCGGAGAAGGGCGCGCGGCGGGCGAGGAAGTGAAGGGCGATCCCCAGCGTCGCATAGGAAGGGTCCAAGGCACGGATCGTCACAGCCATGAATGTGCTCCTCGTCTTGCGCGCGAACGCGGTGCGGGTCAGGGTCTTGCGCAGGTCAGGGTCTTGCGCGGGTCATGGTCTTCGGCTCATGGGGCCGCCGTCCCGGGCACGTGGGCGCGGAGGAAGGCCGTCACCTCCCCCGGATCGGGCAAGCCGTCGAGGATTCCGGCGCGGGTCACCATGAGGGCGCCGCAGGCCGCCGCCATCCGGCAACTCGCATCCCAGGTCCTGCCCGCCACGAGCCCGGCCGCGAGGCCGGCGGTGAAGGCGTCGCCGGCCCCCATCGTGTCGATGGCGGCCACCGGATAGGCCGGCTGATCGAGGATCGTCGTACCGCCGAGGACGATCCGCGCCCCGGCCGCGCCGAAGGTGATCGCCAGCGCCTCGACGCCGCGCGCGTGCAGCACCCGCCCGACCTCCTCCGCCGCCGCGCGCAGAGTCCCGGTGCCGGCCTGACCGGGGCACAGGGATCCGAAAAGGGCCTCCGCCTCGGTCTCGTTCACCACGAGGATCGTGGTGGAGGCCAGAATTTCCGCCAAGGTCTCCGGCCTCGTCATCCGGAACGGCGACGGGTTGAGCAGGGTCGGGACGCCGGCGGCGCGGGCGATCGCGAAGGCTTCGGCGATGGGGCCGTCGCCGATCTCGAACTGCGCGACCACCATCGCGGCGGAGGCGATGCGCGCCGCCGCCGCCCGCACGGTCTCCCGCGACAGGAGCAGGTTGGCACCGGGATGGACCGCGAGGCAGTTCTCGCCATCGGCTCCGACGAAGCCGACGCCGATGCCGGTAGGGCCGGGATGGACCCGTATCATCGAGGCCGGCAGGCCCATCCGCACGAGTGCCGGCTCGGCCAGTGCCGCGAGATGGTCGGTGCCGACCGGGATCAGGCCGTCCACCTCCACGCCCAGGCGGCTGAGGCCGGCGGCGACGTTGAACCCCTTGCCGCCCGCCTCCCAGACGACGGCGGAGGCCAGTAGCGATTCGCCGGGACGGGGAAGCCGGTCGACCCGGAACGTGCCCGCCGCGACGAAACTGCCGAGCACGAAGGCGCTTCCCATGTGGCCAGTCCCTCGCAAGGTCATATAAGGGAGGGAGTGTGACGCGCGCCCTGCCCGCCCTTCTTACGATGCCGCCGCATTGACCAGAACACAAAGCGTTTTCGCGAGCCTCCGCATCCAGAACGACACGGCTCTCCCGATGTATCGGCAACTGGAGCACCAGTTCCGGGCCATGATCACGGATGGTCTTCTTGCCGCCGGAGCCACCCTGCCCGCCGAGCGAAAGCTGGCCCTCGACCTCGGCATCAGCCGGAAGACCGTCCAGCAATGCTACGATGCCCTGCGCCAGCAGCGGCTGGTGAGCGCGCATGGCCGCAACGGCTACATCGTCGAGGACGGCTTCCGCCGCATCAAACCCGGCATGGAGCGCCTCAAGGGCTTCACCGAGGAGATGCAGGAACTGGGGCGCGTCCCCTCCACCCGCATCCTCGAACGGGCGGTGGGCGAGGACCGCTCCATCGCCTCGATCTTCGGCCTCTCCTCCACGGCCCGCTTCCTCCGGCTCGTGCGCGTCCGTCTCGGCGACGGCATCCCCCTGTCGGTGGAGAAGGCCTGGTACGATGTCGGCATCGCGCCCGGCCTCGTCGAGGCGGACCTGTCGGGCTCCATCTATGCCCGCCTCCTGGAATGCGGCGCGCCTCTCGTCGATTGCGAGCAGACCATCGAGGCGGCCTCTCCCGAGCCGCAGGAATGCGCGGTCTTCGGCTTTTCCGAACCGCTTCCCTGCCTGCTCATCAAGCGCCGTTCCTACGGCGCCGATGGCCGCATGATCGAGTATGTCGAAGGGCTCTTTCGCGGCGACTCCTACGCCTACCGCCTGCGCCTGCGGGCATAGGGCCTGATCCCGCGCGATCGGTACCCGCTCCCGGACAAGACGATCCGACGCCGACATCTCGACGCGTCGCCACGGTTGCGCTGTCCGTGAGGATGTCGCGGCGGCGGCGTTTCGACGACGGCCCGCCATTGCGGGAGCTGTGCCGGTATTTTCTGGTTTTGGTACCATCGAAGGATACCATTTTCTGAATCTTGCCATCGAATACTATCGCGATCACTATTTTGGTTCTGTTTTGGTAGCATCCATTACTTATGCATGGTAGCGCTTGAGTCGGTCGGACGGACCGATTCGAGGGCGATGCTTCCAGGGCATCCACGCAAAGTTCTTCTTCTCGCGAGCCGTTGGATCGGCGCGCGGGCTCGGGGACTCACGGGAGAAATCGGGCGATGTGCATCCTGTGCAGCGATGAGCCGGGCTACGTGTCCCGGCATTGGATGTCCGGGCCGTCGGCGGGGAGCGCCTCGCTCGCGGCGACCGCGGTCTCCGCCCCTCCCCCGGGCGATCTCGCCAGGGTCATCGACCAGCTCACCACCTCGTGGACCGTCGCCGCCGGCCAGCCGGCCGAGAACGACGCCCGGACCTGGGCGGGGACGCAGTTGACCTACGCGATTCCCTCGACCTCGCCGCCGAGCAGTAATGCGAGCGAAGCGACCGGGTTCAGGGTCATGACCACGCTGATGGTCGACCGGGCGCGCGAAGCCTTCGAGCTCTGGGACGACCTGATCGCCATCGACCTCGTGGAGACCACGTCCGCGACCAATCACGACATCAGCTTCGCCTATACCTCCGTCACCCGGGGGGGCGGAACCTATGCCTCACCGACCGTGACCCAGGGGAATAACGGCGTCGACACGATCACCAAGCAGCGGGTCTGGATGAATTCGAGTTGGACGAGTCACGATACCGATGCCGATATGTTCTATGGCGGCTACGGGGTCCAGACCTACGTCCACGAGATCGGCCACACCCTCGGCCTCTCGCATCCCGGCAAGTACAATGCCGGGTCCGGTGGGTCGATCACGTATGACGGCAACGCCGAATACGCGCAGGACACGCGGAAATACACCGTCATGTCCTATTTCGACGCAAGTGAGGACGGGACCGGCGTCGATCATATCGGCCGCAGTTTCAACGTGACCTACGGCGCGACGCCGCTCCTCGACGACATCGCGGCGATCCAGGCCAAGTACGGGGCCGATCCCAACACCCGGGTGGGCAACACGACCTACGGGTTCAACGCCAATGCGGGCCGCGGGGCCTTCGATTTCACCCTGAACACCGACCCCGTCATCGCGATCTACGATGCGGGGGGATACGACACCCTGGACGTGTCGGGATTCACCACGAACCAGTTGATCGATCTCGGCGCGGGCACCTTCTCCGACATCGGCAGCATGACCGACAACGTCGCCATCGCCCGGAACACGGTGATCGAGGCGGCGGTCGGCGGGTCGGGCAACGACACGATCTACGGCAATGCCAGCGGAAACACCCTGACGGGGAACGGGGGGAACGACCGGATCTACGGCTTCGGCGGTAGCGATTCCCTCTCCGGGGGCGCCGGCAACGATGTCCTCGATGGCGGGGCCGGGTTCGACTATGCCAGCTATGCCGGTTCGACGGCGGCCGTCACGGTGGACCTGTCGGTCGGCAAGGTGCTCGGCGGCTACGCCAACGGCGATACGATCACGGGGATCGAGGGCGTCTACGGGTCGGCCTACGCCGATACGTTCAGCGGCGCATCCACGACATCGAGCCTGTACGGCGGCGGCGGCGACGACAGGCTGCGGGGCCTGGGGGCGAACGACATCCTCTATGGCGAGGCCGGCAACGATACCCTGGTGGGGGGCGCCGGGGCGGATATCGTGTTCGGCGGCGACGGGTTCGACATCGCGGGGTTCGACGGCAGCGCCGGCGTCACAGTGAACCTGACCACCGGAAACCATGCCGGCGACGCCGCCGGTGACCTGTTCTCCTCGATCGAACGCTATACCGGCAGTAACTTCGACGACACCTTCGTCGGCGCGGCCTCGGCCGACGATTTCCTGGGACGCGGCGGCAACGACAGCCTCTCCGGCAACGGCGGCGCGGACAAGCTGGAGGGCGGCGCGGGCGCCGACAGGATCGACGGCGGCGACGGGATCGACACGGCGAGCTATGCGGGGTCGAGCGCCGGCGTCTATATCGACCTGTCCCTCGGCAAGGTGCTCTACGGCGATGCCAACGACGACACCCTCGTCAGCATCGAGAACCTGGAAGGCTCGGGCTACGACGACAACCTCGTCGGTAACGCCGCCGCCAATACGCTGAGCGGCCTGGCCGGAGACGACACCCTCGCCGGCGGCGAAGGGGCCGATTTCCTCGGGGGCGGCGACGGC
>NZ_VRVC01000175.1:0-7504 GCF_008040005.1 Methylobacterium sp. WL19 | reverse complement strand
CCTGGCCGCCGAGCCGGCGATCCAGGCGCCCGCCGATCCGGTGCCGCTGCCGGTGCCGCCACGCGGCGAGGTGGCGTTCGAGCAGGTGCGCCTCACCTATCCGACCCGGCCCGAGCACCCTTCGCTGGACGGGATCAGCTTCCAGGTGGCCCATGGCGAGCGCGTCGCTCTCGTCGGCCCCTCGGGCGCCGGCAAGACCACGGTGCTGCAGGCGCTGCTGCGCTTCTACGATCCGCAATCGGGGGTAGTCCGCGTCGACGGGGTCGACATCACCGCCGTCGATCCGGATTCGCTGCGCGAGCGCATGTCCCTGGTCCCGCAGGACCCCACCGTGTTCTCCGGCTCGGTGATGGACAACATCCGCTACGGCCGGCCCCTCGCCAGCGAGGCCGAGATCCATCGCGCCGCCGAACTCGCCCATGCGGACGGGTTCATCCGCGCCCTGCCGCAGGGCTACCACACCCAGGTCGGCGAGCGCGGCGTCACCTTGTCCGGCGGTCAGCGCCAGCGCGTCGCCATCGCCCGCGCCATCCTCAAGGACGCGCCGATCCTGCTCCTCGACGAGGCGACCTCGGCGCTGGACGCCGAGAGCGAGCGCGCGGTGCAGACCGCGTTGGATACCCTCATGCGCGGGCGCACCACCCTGGTCATCGCCCACCGTCTGGCCACCATTCGGGCCGCCGACCGCATCCTCGTCCTCGATGGCGGCAGGATCGTCGAGACCGGCACGCACGAGAGCCTGCTGGCGCAGGGCGCGCTCTACGCTCAGCTCGCAGCGCTCCAGTTCACCGACGCGCTGGACGAAACCGCCCGCGGCAAGGAGCCGAGGCCGAAGCGCCTGGCGCTGCCGGCCGAATAGGCAAAGGCGGGCGAGGGGGCCTGTGACCCGAAAGGCCCTCTTCCACAGGCAATTGCGCCGGACGTGGTAATGGTAATGGACCGTGAACCGCGACTCGGGATGGGTTGAGTCATGGCGCGCATCCTCAAAGATCCCGGTTTCGTCCACCTCCACGTCCACTCGTCCTTCTCGCTCCTAGAAGGGGCACTGAAGGTCGCCGACATCGTCAAGGCGGCCGCCGCCGACCGGCAACCGGCCCTGGCGCTCACCGACACCAACAACCTGTTCGGGGCGCTGGAATTCTCCGAGAAGGCCGCCGGAACGGGCATCCAGCCCATCGCCGGCATGCAGCTCTCCGTGGCCTTCGAGGCGCCGGACCCGATGGCGCGGCTGTCGCAGATCGTCACCTCCAACGTCGTGGTGCTGGCCCAGAGCGAGGCCGGCTACGGCAACCTCCTGCGTCTCGCGAGCCGCGCCTATTTCGACGGCCCCCTGGGCGACGCGCCCCGGCTCACCGTGGAAGCCCTGGCGGAGAATGCGGGCGGCCTCATCGCGCTCACCGGCGGCACCACCGGCCCCCTCGACACAGCCCTGCGCGGCGGACGCGTCGAACTCGCCGCCGCCCGCCTCGAGCAGCTGAAGGGAGCGTTCGGCGAGGACCGGCTCTACGTGGAGATCCTGCGCCACGGACTCGACGACGAGCGCATGGTCGAGCGCGAATTGCTGAGGCTCGCCGATTCCAGCGGCCTCTCGATCGTGGCCACCAACGAGCCGTTCTTCGCCAAGCCCGACGATTACGACGCCCACGACGCGCTGCTCGCCATCGCCGAGGGACGCCTCGTCTCGGACGAGCGGAGGCGCAAGCTCACTCCGCGCCACGGCTTCAAGACCCGGGCCGAGATGGCCAAGCTGTTCCACGACCTGCCGGATGCCCTGTCCGCCACCGTGGAGATCGCCATGCGCTGCGCCTATCGCGTGCGCACCCGCAAGCCGATCCTGCCCAATTTCGGCGTCGTCGCCGCCCTCGATGCGCTCCCCGTGGAGACGGTCTCGCCGGATGTCGCGGCGGAGATCGCCCTCGACGAGCCGTCCGAGCTGCGCCGTCAGGCCGAGGCCGGTCTCGAACTGCGTCTGGCCCAGCACGGCCCCTGCGATGGTATGACCGAACAGGTCTATCGCGATCGTCTCGCCTTCGAGCTCGACGTCATCGTGAAGATGAAGTTCCCCGGCTACTTCCTCATCGTGTCGGACTTCATCAAATGGGCCAAGGACCACGACATCCCGGTGGGGCCGGGCCGTGGTTCGGGTGCCGGCTCGCTGGTGGCCTATGCGCTCCTCATCACCGATCTCGATCCGCTGCGGTTCGGCCTGCTGTTCGAGCGCTTCCTCAACCCCGAACGCGTCTCGATGCCGGATTTCGACATCGACTTCTGCGTCGACGGCCGTGAGCGCGTGATCCAGTACGTGCAGGAACGCTACGGCCACGAGCAGGTGGCGCAGATCATCACCTTCGGTACGCTGCAGGCGCGCGGTGTGCTGCGCGACGTCGGCCGCGTGCTGGAGATGCCCTACGGGCAGGTCGACAAGCTGACGAAGCTGGTGCCGCAGAACCCGGCTAACCCCGTCACCCTGGTCCAGGCCATCGAGGGCGAGCCCAAGCTCCAGGCGGCGATGGAGGAGGAGCCCGTCGTCGCGCGCCTCATGCAGATCGCCAAGAAGCTCGAGGGTCTGCACCGCCACGCCTCGACCCACGCGGCGGGCGTGGTCATCGGCGACCGGCCGTTGGAACAGCTCGTACCGCTCTACCGCGACCCGAAGACCGGGATGCGGGTGACCCAGTTCAACATGAAATGGGTCGAGGCGGCGGGCCTCGTGAAGTTCGACTTCCTCGGCCTCAAGACCCTGACCATGCTGCGCTGCTGCACCGACCTCCTGGCGCAGCGCGGCATCATCGTCGATCTCGCCTCGCTGCCGCTGGACGATCCCAAGACCTACGCGCCGATGAAGCGCGGCGAGACGGTGGGCGTGTTCCAGGTGGAATCCGCCGGCATGCGCAAGGCGCTGGTCGAGATGCAGGCCGACCGGTTCGAGGACATCATCGCCCTCGTGGCGCTCTACCGCCCCGGCCCCATGGCCAACATCCCGGTCTATTGCGAGCGCAAGCTCGGCCGCGATGCCGGCAACGAGGCGAGCTGGTACCCGCACGAGAAGCTGGAGCCGATCCTCAAGGAGACCTTCGGCATCATCGTCTACCAGGAGCAGGTGATGGAGGTGGCCAAGCTTCTGGCCGGCTACTCGCTCGGCGACGCCGACATGCTCCGCCGCGCCATGGGCAAGAAGATCAAGGCCGAGATGGACGCTCAGCGCGACCGTTTCGTGAAGGGCTCCGTCGCGGGTGGCATCACCGAGGCGAAGGCCAACGAGATCTTCGACTTGCTCGCCAAGTTCGCCGATTACGGCTTCAACAAGTCGCACGCCGCCGCCTACGCCCTGCTGACCTACCAGACGGCCTATCTCAAGGCGAACTACCCGGTGGAGTTCCTGGCCGCCGCGATGCAGCTCGACATCGACGTCACCGACAAGCTCGCCGAGTTCCGCCAGGACGCCCAGCGCCTCGGCATCCCGGTGGACCCGCCCTCGATCAACACATCGGGCGTCAATTTCGAGGTCCATGACGGGCGGATCGGCTATGCGCTCGCCGCGATCAAGGGCGTGGGCCGGGCCGCCGTCGAGGCCGTGGTGGAGGCGCGCGGCGACACGCCGTTCAAGGACCTCGCCTGCCTCGCACGCCGGCTCAACCCGCGCCTCATCAACAAGCGGACCCTTGAGAACCTCGTCGCGGCCGGCGCCATGGATACGATCGAGCCGGATCGGGCCCGCGCCTGTGCCGCCATCGAACCGATGATGAAGATGGCACAGGAAGGCGCGCCGTCCGTCGAGGGCATGACCGACATGTTCGGCGGCATCGCCGCTGCCGACGTCACGCTGCGCGTGCCGACCCACGAGGGGTGGCCGATGGCCGAGAAGCTGAAGAAGGAATACGAGGCCATCGGCTTCTTCCTCTCCGGCCATCCCCTCGACGAATATGCCGGCCTGCTGGAGAAACTCCGCGTCCAGAGCTGGGCCGAGTTCTGCCGCTCGGTCCGCGCCGGCACGTCCAGCGTCGGCAAGGTCGCCGCCTCCGTCCTCGACCGCTCGGAGCGCCGCACCAAGTCCGGCAACAAGCTCGGCATCGTCACCCTCTCGGACCAGACCGGGCATTTCGAGGCGATCATCTTCCAGGAGGGCCTCGGCCAGTACCGCGAGATCCTGGAACCCGGCCGTCCCCTCGTGCTGCAGATCCAGGCCAATCTCGAAGGCGAGGACGTGCGCGCGCGCATCGTCACCGCCGAGCCCCTCGACGAGGCGGTGGCCCGGTACCAGAAGGGCATGCGCGTCTATCTCCGCGACGAGCGCCCCATCGTCAGCGTCCAGCAGCGCCTGCAGGTGCGCGGCGAGGGCGAGGTCTCGCTGATCCTCCTCCTCGACGGCGGCGACCGGGAGGTCGAGGTCAAGCTCCCCGGCCGCTATCAGGCGACCCCGCAGATCGCGGGTGCCCTCCGCGCTGTGCCCGGTGTGGTGCAGGTCGAAGTGAACTGACGGGTTCAGCCTCCCGAGGGGAGGGGCCCGTCGAACGTCTCGCGCGCCGTTTCCACCGTCGCGAGGTTCTGCTCGGCCCAGATCCACACGCCGCAGAAGGCGGCGCCGAGGCTCTGGCCGAGTTCCGTCAGCCGGTACTCGACCTTGGGCGGCACCACCGGATGCACGGTGCGGATCACCAACCCGTCCCGCTCCATGTGGCGCAGCGTCTGGGTCAGCATCTTCTGGCTGATCGTGCCGATCGCTCGGCTCAGTTCGGTGAAGCGAAGCTCGCCCTTTTCCTCCAGGATTTCGAGGATCAGCATCGTCCATTTGTCGGCGACGCGGCCGATGAGGTCGTGGACCAGAGCCTCGACGCGCGGATCCGCGTCGGCGGGTGGGTGCGGAGCCGGCATCTCACGCTCTCCTTTTGGTGAGTACAAATCTTTTTGGTGCCTTCTACCCTTTGGAGAGTAGGTGCGGCATCTGTTTGGGACAACCAGGAGGGATGTCCCATGAAGACGAGCGGCAACACCATTCTCATCACCGGCGGCGCATCGGGGATCGGCCGAGAACTGGCGGAGCGGTTCCAGGCCCAGGGCAACACGGTGATCATCGCCGGCCGCCGCCGCGATCGGCTCGATGCGGTCACGGAGGCCAATCCCGGCATGGTCGGCCATGTGCTCGATGTCGAGGACAAGGCCGGGATCGAAGCGTTTGCGGCGACGGTGATCGCCGCCCATCCCGACCTGAACGTCCTGATCAACAATGCCGGGATCATGCAGTTCGAGGATCTGACCCGCTCCCGCGATCTGTCGGATGCCGAGGCGATGGTGACCACCAACCTGCTGGGGCCGATCCGGCTCACCAACGCGCTGATCGACCATCTCGCGACCCGGCCGGACGGGGCGGTCATCAACGTCTCGTCGGGCCTCGCCTTCGTGCCGCTCGTCTCGACCCCGACCTATTCGGCGACGAAGGCGGCGATCCATTCCTACACGATCAGCCTGCGGGACGCCCTGAAGGGCAAGGTCGAGGTCATCGAGCTCGTGCCGCCCGCCGTGCAGACGGAACTCACGCCCGGCCAGTCGACGCGGGAGGGATACATGCCCCTCGGCGACTTCATGGACGAGGTGATGACGCTCTTCGCGACGCAGCCGACTCCGCCGGAAATCCTGGTGAAACGCGTGGGCTTCCTGCGCTTCGCGGACAGCGAGAAGCGGTTCGACCAGACCCTGGCCACCGTGAACGACGTCGCCGACAAGGCCCGCGCGGCCCAGCACTGACGCTCCGCAGCGGCCATGCGCGCCGGCGTGCCGGTCGGACAGACGCGGCGGGAAACATCTGTCGCGTAACCGCGTCTTAATAATACCTTCAGCATGGTCGAGATCAGGCTGGACCCGGTGCTTGCCCGACAAGTCCCGGCATGACGCGAACTGGCGTCGCGGTTCGGTGGCACGCTTCGATGACGAGAACTCTCTTGCGCCTGTCGGTCTTCGTCATCCTCGCGATCCTGGTCTTCGTGACGCTGTCGCCGATCGGGCTCCGGCCGGTCGTCGCCTCGGCGAATGTCGAGCGGATGAGCGCCTACGCCCTGTTCGGATTCCTGTTGATCCTGGCCTATCCCAAGCGCTGGTATCTCGGGCTCGTGACCGGAATGGCGGTGGCCGGCATCCTCGAATTCGGCCAGGAATTGTCGCCGACCCGCCATGCCCGGATGTCCGATTTCCTGGTCAAGGCGGTCGCCGCGGCGTTCGGCAGCCTCGTCGCTTACCTCGCCCTGGCCGCCTATGCCCGGTTCGAGCGGCCTTCGGCCTCGCGCTGACACAGGTGCCTGACGTGGATATCTCCGACGATCCCGGTTTTTACGCGCTCCTGACCGGGAGTTTCCACCGTGCCGTCGGCCGGGCGCTGGTGCCGGAGCCGGGGCGCGACGCGGCCTGGCTCGATGCCGACGCCCCCTTCGCGGTTCTCGCCCATGACGGAGGGGAGGACCCGCGTTTCATCTATGCGAACCTGACCGCCCTGCGCGTCTTCGGCTACGAGAAGGCCGAGCTCATCGGCCTGCCCTCCCGCTTCTCGGCCGAGGCCCCGGAGCGGGCCGAGCGGCAGCGCCTCCTCGACGCGGTCACCCGCCACGGGTTCGTCGACAACTATGCCGGCATCCGCATCCGCAAGGACGGAACCCGCTTCCCGATCCGAGACGCCATCGTCTGGCAGCTCGTGGACGAGGCCGGCCTGTTCCACGGTCAGGCCGCGACCTTTTCCGTCTGAGCGGGGTCGCCGCTGTCGACGCGGGAAGGCGTGACGATTTTCCTCCTCCAACCCACGACCTCATCCTGTGGCGCCGCGTAGCCGCCTCGAAGGAGGGCTTCAGAACCCGCTGTGCGAACTGGAGGGCTCCTTTGAGGCCTTCGCTGCGCTTCGGCACCTCAGGGTGAGGTGGTGGGTGGGATCGCGATCGCATCGCTATCCTCTCCGAGTGTCATCAGGGCGGCATTGCCGCCTGCCGCTGCGGTGTTGGTGCTGATGCTGCGCTCCCGGAGCAGCCATTCGAGGGAGTAATCCTCGACTCCCTTCTTCAATCCGTCCGGCGACACGGCGAGGACCGGGATGATGGGGCCGGGCAGCGCGGCGGCTCTCCGCGTCGCCGTGAGGGTCGCCTCCGCCCCGCCCTCCACCAGGATCGCCGCGCAGCCCATGGCGTCCGGCCCATCGGCGATGTCGATCGTACCCCGAACCGCACGGGGCAGGAGGTCGAGCATGGGTCGCAGGCCGGCGGGCGGGACGAGGCGGATCGTGTTGCCGGTGGCGAGGCATGCCGCGATCTGTGCGAACAGCCCGGTCTCGCTGGCCGGCAGGCACAGGACCGTGCCGCGCGGATGCAGGCTGTAGCGGTTGCTCTCGCCCACCGGGCCGGGCAGGGCGATGTCGAGCCCGAGGAGGCTCCGTTCTGCATAGGCGTCGCCGCGCGCCGCCTCCCTGTCCCTGCCCGCCGCCGACAGGGCGTCGCGCAGGGACGCCAGCGCCTCGGGCATGGCGGCGGGG
>NZ_VRVC01000174.1:0-7552 GCF_008040005.1 Methylobacterium sp. WL19 | reverse complement strand
TCCGGTGGAGCGCCTCAGCGGTGGGGGCCGTCTAAGCCACCCAAATCACCCTGTCAACCCCGGCAATCCAGCAAAACCAGATCACATAGAACCAACACCAGACAACAAAAACAGACGATCACCCAGCCAATCAGCCGGATCATCCATCCGATCATCATCCAGAAGACACAAACGCCAGCCCGCCGAACCGAAGTCCCCGCTGGCCGCCGCCGATGAACAGGGATATACGGACCAGCCCGGCGCGCGTCAACACCTAAAACGACACGTCGATGACAAAGGCCGCAGAAACCCGACGCGAGCCGCCCGCCTTCGAGGGCCGCTCAGATCCCCGCGTACCAGGGGAAGCCCAGTTCGGCGACCATGCTCCCCCTCCCCTTCCCGAAGCCATCGACGTGCTCGACGGCCTCGATCTGGGTCAGGTATTTGAGACTCTTGTAGCCGAGTTGACGCTCGACCCGCAGGCGGAGAGGCGCGCCGTGGGCGATGGGCAGGTCTCCTCCGTTCATGCCGTAGGCGAGGATCGTCTGCGGGTGCAGCGCATCGAACAGATCGTAGCTGTCCCACCAGCCGTCGACGCTGCGCATCACGATGAAACGGGCCTTGGGCTTCAACCCCACACGGGCGAGGAGATGAGCCAGGGGTACGCCCGTCCAACCCGCAATAGCCGACCACCCCTGTTCACAGCTGTGCAGCGTGATCTGTGTCCTGGCCGGCATCGCCTTGAGGTCGGAGAGGGAAAAAGCCCCCGGCTTGTCGACGAGTCCCGTGACCGGCAGCTTCCAATCGGTGAAACCGACGGCCTTCGATGTCCTGTAGCCGGGATCGTCCGGATCCGTCGTGTTGATGGTCGGAAAAACGGCGGAGATCGCTTCGGGCCCGAATTCCCGGACGAGGGGTTGTCGTCTGAGAAGCCAGCGCTGCACGGCGAAGGTCAGCCCGTTGCTCCAATCGTAGGGCGTCGCCAGGCGGCTCAGCGCCGGCGCGTCGCAGCCGCCGAGGAAACCAGCGCCGATGAGACCGGCCGACCCCGTCAGAACGCGCCGTCGGGAAAAATCGGTCATCGTTCCGTCTCCGGAGGAATGGTGAAACGCCCGGTGACCATCGAGCGCAGGAGATTACCGGCGCCGCCGACGAAGACCTGCATCACGTGGACGATCAGGAAAAGGACAAGCAGGCTGGCGACCAGGAAATGGATCGTCCGTGCGGATTGACGGCCGCCGAACACAGTGAAGAGCTCCGGGAACGCGGTCGTGAACCCCGGAGACATGGTGAGCCCGCTCAACACCATCACGGGAAACAGGATCAGGACCACGCCGAGATAGGCGAATTTCTGCAAGGCGTTGTAGCGGAGCGCCTCCTTGCCGCGCGCCTTCTCCAGTCTGAGATGATCGCCGATTTCCCGCGCGAGATGCCGGGCGGACACTTGATCCCGATCCGGCACCAAGCTCCTGCGGAGATGTCCGCTCGCCAGGATGAGTAGCAGATAAGCGAGCCCGTTGATGACGAGGATCCAGGCGGCGAGGAAATGGAGGTTCCGACCCCAGCCAGTCTGTTCCAGGTTCACCGGCAGCGGCAGTTCGATCCAGGCCGGCGCGTCGTTGGCACCCGTCTCTCCCCAGAACAGGCGCGGCAGGGCGAGAAGGATGGCGATTCCACTGACCAGCAGGACAAGGAAGGCCGCGGCATTCACCCAATGGGTCAACCTCAGCCAAGCCGGATGCCGGAATACGGTCGGACCGTTCTTCGCCCCGGCGCCCGGTTCCACCGGGACGAGTTCAGGTGATACGGATGAGGACATCGAGTCGGTACCGCTCGGTGCGACTATGATGGTCGACGCGGATGGCCCCATCGAGGAGGCCGATCAGCATGTCCGAGGCTTCGTCCCCCGTCTGCGGATAATGGGTGAGACCGGTCCAGTGAACGAGGACGACGATCCCGCCGGGGTCGAGGGCATCGAGAATGCGCTTGGTCAGATGGGCCATATCGTCGGCGTCGAGGAAGTAGAGCACCTCCGAGATCAGGATCAGGTCGAACCTGCCCTGCGGCCATTGGCCGGGAACGTGCAGACGCTCGAACCGCACGTGTGGGAGCGATTCACAGCGTCCACGCGCCTGTTCGAGGGCCTTTTCCGCCGTATCGAGGCCGATGAGAGCATCACATCGGGATGCCAGAGCCTTGGTGAACACGCCGATGGAGCAGCCGATCTCCAGCGCCGACGCGAAACGCGGCTTCGGCAACACGTCCAAGGTCGCCGCGTATTTGGCGGCCTCGTATGTGCTGGTGGTGAACTGCCAGGGGTCGGGATCGTCGGCGTAGCGGTTCTCGAAATAATCCGGCGGCATCGTCTGCGAGTGACGCGTCATGGGACATCTCCGGAGTCGCGCCAGAGATCACCGGCGGACCCGGTCTCACCAAGGACATAATGCGCGGCGGATGTCAGCGCGAAATCCGGCGCCGGCTGTCGCAAATAGGTAGCGAGATCGCGTGAGGCCCGTTCGAGGGGGTGATCGCGCAGGAAGCCCAGCAACCCCACGGAGCGTTGAGCAAGCTGCAGCACCGACAGCCCTGCGGCCTCGACGGCGGTTCGCGCCAGGTGAACGTAGGCCACGATTCGCTCAGGGCGGAGGTCGTCCTCGAATACGATGCGCGCGGCGCGCTCCACCCAGAGGCGGGCGCTCTCGGTGGCGACGAGCCCCTCCCCCAGCCGGGCCGATTGATGCGGATCGTGACCTCGCCCGGTCCGGCGCAGATGGTCGCGCCAGATATCGAGCACGGCCTCGATCCCCCCGAGCTGGACGGCGGCAAAACGCCAGGCGCCGCCGAAGAAATACGGCTGTTTGGAATAGGAATCCGCCTCGCCGAGCAGACCGTCCTGTGCGATCTCGAGCCCGGTGAGATCCACCTTTCCCGTCGCCGAGGCGCGCATTCCGTGGGCCCGCCAAGCGGAGAGATCGGCCCGCGTGCCGGATGCGAGCTCGGGCACCACCATGAAGGCGCGGTCGCCGGGGATCGTGCGGGCGGTGACCAGGGGACGGGTGACGAAGCCCGCGCCGGATGCGAGGATCTTGCCTGCCCTCAGACGATAGCCACCGGGCTGCTCGACGAGCTTCAACCCGTCATCCGCGGGCTCGGTGTTCCAGACACCGAAGAGATGCCCCCCTCGCGCATCGGCGAAAAGACGGGTGCGCTGGGAGGCGTCGCCATATCGTGCAACCAGTTGAAGGGCGTTGACATGGCCCTCGTAGAGTCGACCGAGCGCCAGGCTTCCGCTCCCGATGATACGCAGCACATCGCAGAGATCCGAGGCGCCCGGCTCCTCGCCGAGGCCGGCGCCTTGCTCGTCCCGCGGTATCGGCGCGGCGAGCAGGCCGAGCGTACGCAGATGCTCGATATCCGCGGCCGGGAACCCGCCATCATGGTCATGTTCGGCCGCCCGCGCGGCGGCGGCCCGTGCGACCATCCTCGCGGCATCGACAATGCTGTGGGCGACCCGTATCGGCTGGTCCACGCTGTTCATCCTCTCCGTGCGGCCGTCGCGCCTCGATACCGACCATTCATGACATGGGACCAGGAGGCCGGACAGATTTCGGCCTGCACTTGATCGTACGACACCCCGACGCGAACATCCGTCGTTTGTCCGCTTCCTCCTCGTCGCACGTGGCGGGATCCGAGTTCCGGTACGGAAAGATCAGAATCGATCGATCGAAAAGGAGAATAGACGCGCGCAGGTTCTTGCCTTCGGTCATCGAGGAAGCAGTGAGTTGTCTCGACAACCAGCGAAACCTTGGGCCGGTTCAACGCCATGCGGCCAAATCGTGCATTCCTGTCGCGACGCTCGATCCGCCGCGTAAAAATGCGGCCTTATCCACATCTCCGGGATAGGCGGCGGGCCTGAGATCGGGCAGCGTCGCCATGGCTCCGCATTCGCCTCGTGTAGACCCACGAGACGATGCCGGGTCGAAGCGGCTCCACGAACGATTGTCCAGGATCGATGCCCATGGCGCGAAAGCGCGCTCAACCCACCGTCGATATCCTGAGGGACGTCGTCGCCCGTCTCGGGCTTCCGCCACGGTCGGTGGACATCGAGGCACTGCGGCTTCACCTCGATCTTCCGGAATTCGGTGGCTATGTCGAGGATGCGCGTGTCGGCAAAGGGCTGCGGCGCATGAAGGCGCAAAGCGCGTTCGCGAGGACAGGCGCCGCGGCGGTGAGCAAGAGCGTGCCCGGGCTCAAGGTCACGGTCGCCGAGAACGATACCCTCCTGTGGCGAGTGCGCGTGCTGCTGCCGCTCCTCGATGGCAACCGTCTGGATGTGCGGGTGGAGGTTCCCCTGGAGGGCGTCGCGGCCGAGATCGTCGCCGGCATGGCGGAGCGCAACGACCCGACCTGGCGCATCGAGACGTTGCGACCCGCCGTGGCCGAGATCACCGCACGGACCGGACAGACGCTCCACGCCTTCATCGAACGCCTCAGGGACGCGATCACCGGGGATCTGCGCGAGGTCGGCGCCGACGCCGTCACCTATATCGATCACATGGACCGTTCCCTCCGCTCGCGGGTGTTCCATGCCGGGCCGAATCTCGGCCGTTCCATGAGCGACACCCTGGCCCCGGTGCGCAAACGCGCCAAGGTCGTCGCGCGAGAGGATTCCCGCCTGCGCCGCCTGCGCGATCAGGTCGGGTTCGGTGCTTACATCGAGAAATTCACGGTCGCCCGGCGCCTCGGCCGTCGCATCATCTTCCATATGGGGCCGACCAATTCGGGCAAGACCTACGCGGCCCTGCAATTACTCGCAGCGGCCCCGACGGGGACTTATCTCGCGCCGCTGCGGCTCCTTGCCCTCGAGAATTACGAGGGGCTCGCCGAGCGGGGCCTCAAGGCCGGGATGGTGACCGGCGAGGAAGTACTCGGCGAAGACAGGCCGACCCACACATCGCGGACTATCGAGACCGCGGATCTGATCCGGCCCGTCGATGTCGCCGTGATCGATGAGATCCAGATGCTCTCCGATCCTGACCGCGGCTGGGCCTGGACCAACGCCCTCTTCGGTATCCCGGCCAAGACCGTCGTCGTCTGCGGGTCCGACGATGCGCTCGCCGCCGTCCGGCGCGCGGCGGAGGCAGCCAACGAATCGCTCGAGGTCATCACCTTCGTTCGCAAGACGCCCCTCGTCCTTCTGGACAAGCCCGTCCCCCTCGAGGACGTCGAGCCAGGGGACGCGGTCGTCGCCTTCTCGCGACGCGCAGTGCATGAGAATCGCGAGATCCTGGTCGCCGCCGGTCACAGCGTGGCGACGATCTACGGCGCCCTGTCTCCCGAAGTTCGGAGAGCGGAAGCCGCACGGTTCCGCACCGGCGAGGCCACCGTATTGGTCACCACGGATGCGATCGGCATGGGTCTCAACCTCGGGCCTCTGAAGCGCATCGTCTTCTCCGCGACCCGCAAATGGGATGGGGTCGGCGAGCGTGCCTTGACGAATTCCGAGATTCGTCAGATCGCCGGGCGTGCCGGGCGCTTCGGCCATCAGGATGTCGGTTACGTCGCCGCCACCGACGCCGTTGGCATCGAACCGATCCGCGCCGCGCTCGCCGGAGCGCCGACGGCACCAGCCGCCGATACGCGCTTCTTCGTGCGGCCCGATCTGATCGCGATCCGCTCCGTCGCGGAGGAGATGCGCACGGCGAGCCTGCGAGAGGTCATGACGCATTTCGCGCGGTCCACCTTCTATGCCGGGTCGCCGTTCCAGCCCTCCGCCCTCGACGAAATCCTCGATGTCGCGAAGGTCATCGACCGCGCTGCCTTGCCGATCAAGGAAAAGTTCGCTTTCTCGGTCTGCCCGGTCAACCGTCGCGATGAGATCGCCATCGCCATGCTGGAACGCTGGGCGCAGGCTCGGGCCACGCGCACGACCGTTCCGGCGTTGCGCGCCAATCTCAGCGGGGAACTCGATTATCAGGAACGGACGGTGCGGCTCGCGAGTGCTTATCTCTGGCTGTCGCGCCGCTTCCCCGAAACCTTCGACGACGACGAGCAGATCCGTGCCATGCGCGGCCGGGCCAACGCCGTCATCGAGAAACATCTACGAGAGACGGCGACGCGCAAGGCCGAACGTCGGCGGTCGCGGCCGGGAGTGCGATGACTCGTCTGACTTACGCCATCGGCGACATCCACGGATGCGCCGATGCCCTCGAGCGACTCCTGGCGGAGATCGCTCGTCATTGCGGTGGTCGCGACTACCGCCTCGTCTTTCTCGGCGACTACATCGATCGCGGACCGGACAGTGCCGGCGTCCTGCGAATCCTTCAGGATCTCGATCGGACGGGAGGCGAGAAAGCCACGTTTCTCATGGGCAATCACGAGCGGATGTTGCTCGATGCCTACGAAAAGCCCTTCGGCGTCACCGCCTGGCTGGAGAATGGCGGTCGAAGCACGCTGGCGTCATTCGGCATCCGCGATCCGGAGGAGTTGCCGCGCGATGCGCTCAACTGGATGTCGGGCCTCGACACGGTCCATGAGGATGAGCGGCGCTATTTCGTCCATGCCGGGTTTCGCCCCGGAAGGCCCGGTATCGACCCGGACGTGGAGGCCAGACTCTGGATCCGAAAGCCGTTCCTCACCGAGGATTTCGATTTCGGCAAGCACGTCGTCCATGGCCACACCCCGCAAAAGACCGGCAGGCCGGACGTTCATCCCTTCCGAACGAACGTCGACACGGCCTGTGTCTTTGGATGCCTCCTCACCGCAGCCGTGTTCACTCCTGAAGCCGGCCCCGCCGTCGAGTTCCTGCAGGTTGGCATGTGAACCGGAGAGTTCGATGACCGCCTCCGTTCGGAACGACCGTTGGGGAGAGTGAAAGAATTTTTGGCGAGTAGACCGCCAAATCCATGGTGCTGCCATCCAGCAGAGTATGGGCGATTGGTTTCGGTGATGAGATCCGTGATCGGACTTATCCGCACAAGGCGGCCGTGACCTCGCGCTCATAGCTGTTTGGGGTATGATCAGCCTTGGCGGATTTCGAAAAGAGGGCGTTTACCTGCTCTTTCGATGAGGCTCATCCTATGCATCCGGTGAAGACCACAGCGCTTTCGGGCTTTGCATAAAAGGTTTGTGAAGATGGACATCGACGAGGAGAAAATCGACGCCGCTGTTCTAGCGCTCCTGCGGTTGACGCTTCACGATGAGCGTCGTGCCTGGAAGGGCTTCGACTGGAACGCGATGGAACGCCTTCACCGGAAGGGGATGATCTCCGACCCGGCGAGCAAGGCGAAGTCGGTCGTGCTGACCGACGAGGGGCTGCGTCAAGCGGAGGAACTATTTCGAGTCCTGTTCGCTCGGACCGAATGACCGCGCTGCCAAGTCTGCGGTTTGCGGGCCGGCTCTTCCCGATCCTGAGCAGTTCGACAGCGACAGCGTTTGTTTTCTCTCTATGTCATTTGACACGCAAAAGCCCGCGGCGTTTGACGCTGCGGGCTTTTGCGTGTGGTGTTCTTGTGTGTTTGGTTGCGGGGACAGGATTTGAACCTGTGACCTTCAGGTTATGAGCCTGACGAGC
>NZ_VRVC01000173.1:0-7726 GCF_008040005.1 Methylobacterium sp. WL19 | reverse complement strand
CACCACCGCCGCGATGGCACCGACCCCGAGCAGGCCGCGCAGCAGGTCGCGCCGGTCGAACCGGGCGGCGACCACGTCGCCGAAGGTGGCGTTCCGGCTCGGATTCGAACCGGCATCCTCGCCGTCTTCTGCGGCCTGCGAGCGGGTGCGCAGCGGCTCGGTCATGGTGAACTCGTTCCTTGGAATGGATCGAGTTCGAGTTAGGCGCGCCACATGGCGGGCGGATGACGCCGGCGTTCCGGAACCAACCCTGAGTTGGTGCGTTAGCACACATCGAATGTATCTATGGGAGAGCGACATGGCGCCGTCCGCAGCCTTGAGCATGGTGCGCCACGACGATCTCATTCGCGCATCGCAGGCGGCAGGCCGCGCCTTCTCGCCCATCGAGGATGGGCAGGATGAGGGCGCGGTCGCCTCGTCCAGGTTCCTGGCCCTCTCGGCCGTATCGCTGGCGGGGTTCATCGCTAGCTTCGGTATCTTCTTCGTCTTCATCTGAGGTCGACCGTCACGCCGCATCGGCGCGGGGCCTCGCGGCTTCGGGACGCCGTTCCGCGTTGGCGACGACCATGGATTCTTCCTCGCTGTCCTGTGGCTCCCCCCAGAATTCTGCGACGCTCGGCCCGTTCTTCACCAACGGGTCGCGCAGGAAGTTCACGATCTCATAGGACCATACCCGACGCCCCATCCGCGTGTACCAGCGCATGGCGTGGCGTAGTCCCGCGTCGCGATGGAACACGACACGTGCGAGTGCACGCGGGCGAGCCTGGACCGCCACCTCGATGAACTTGAACCACAGCAGCACCCGCCACGGTGCCATGTGCCGGGTCGCCAGCACCTGATGCTTGTAGTCCCAACGGCGTCGATCGGTCTGGATCACCCGCCGATTCGCGGCGATGCTGAAATACGGCGTCCAGCGATGGGGCGTCACGTAGAGCATCTGGATCTGGTCGGGGTCGTAGGACAGGAGCTGGCGCAGGCCGCGCCAGTAATCCCGATCCGTCTCTTCCTCGAACCCGACGACCCAGGTCGCCATGGAGAGGATGCCATGGGCGCGAAGAAGGCGGATCGCCTCGCGGTCCGTAGTGGTGGCGCCGCCCTTCCTGATGCGCGCGAGGGTCGCCTCGTCGGTGCTTTCCAGCCCGAGGAGGAAGCGCGTCCAGCCGGCGCGCTTGTAGAGCTGCAGGATGTCGGCATCGCGCACGATGTCGTCGGCGCGGGTCGAGCCCACGAGGATGAGGTTCACATTCTCCGCGATCAGCGTTTCCAGGAAGACCCGCCACGCCTTCTTCGAGACGGTGGGGTTCTCGTCGGCGAAGTTGATGACCCGCACCCCGTGGTCGCGATGGAGCCGGGCCAGTTCCCTGGCAAACCTCACCGGGTCGCGATGACGCCAGCGGGTCCAGAAGCCACGCTGGCCGCAGTAATTGCAGAGATGCGGACAGCCGCGTGAGAACTGCACGACGACGGCTCTCAGGCCGCCCCAATAGCTGTAGCGGGCATGGTCGATGAGTTCCCAGCCGACGCGGTAGGCGTCGAGGTCGCGGATCACCGGCGCGGCCTGCGTGGCATGGGGACCGTCGCCGCTGCGAAAGGCGATGCCCGGCACGGAGGCGAGGGGCGATCCCGCCGAGAGCGCAGCCATCAGACGGCGCGCCGTTTCCTCGCCCTCCCCGCGCACGATGGCGGTGACGTAGGGCTCGTCCCTCAGGATCTCGCGCCAGTGATAGGTCGGAAACACACCGCCATAGACGATGGGGAGACCCGGCCGGGCGCTCGCCAGTCGAGATGCGAGGTCGGCGATGACCGGATGGCCCGAGGTCGAGCCGGAATGCCCGAACAGGACGGCATCGGGACGGAAGGCCAGAGCCTCCGCGACGATGGCGTCCGGGTCCATCGGGCCGAACTCCCCGTCGATCAGGCGCAGGTCGTGCCCGTCGTCGATGAGGGGGCCGCCGATGGCGAGAAGCCCCAGGGGCGGGAGATGGTCGTCGGGAATGCGGCTGCCGATGGCCGGGTGGGGTACGTTGACGAGGACGATGCGCATGGCTTTCCCTTTCTCCTGTCTCGATCCCCTCAGGCGGCGGCGGACGTGGCATCCAATCCGCCGAATCGCCGGTCGCGGCACCGGTAGGCGGCAAGCGCCTCTTCGAGGTCGGCGGCGCTGAAATCCGGCCAGTGGCGGCGCGTGAAGTGGAGTTCGGCGTAGGCGCTCTCCCAGAGCAGGAAATCGGAGAGCCGCTGCTCGCCGCTGGTGCGGATCACGAGATCCACCTCGGGCACGCAGGCATCGCCCGTCACCAGGGCCGAGAAGGCGGTGCGGGTGATGCCGGGATCGCCGGCGCCAGCGAGGGCGGCGGCGAGGATGGCGTCGCGGGCGGAATAATCGACGGCGATCCGGAGGTGCAGCGCCTTCCCGGCGAAGGTCGCGGCTTCCGCGCGGCCTATGGCGGCGGCGAGACCCTCGGGCAGACGGTCGCGCCGGCCGATCACGCTGAGCCGCACGCCGTTCTCCACCAATCGGGAGACCTCGTTGCGGAGATAGAGCCGGAGGAGCCCCATCAGGGCGGAGACCTCCGCTTCCGGCCGACGCCAGTTGTCGCAGGAGAAGGCGTAGAGGGTGAGGGTGCCGATTCCCTGCTTCGGCGCCGCCTCGACGACCCGGCGGATCGCCTCGACACCTTCCCTGTGGCCGAGTGCGCGGGGCAGGCCGCGCGCCGAGGCCCAGCGCCCGTTGCCGTCCATGATGATCCCGACATGCAGGCCGGGTGTGTGTTCACTTTGCATTACAAAGCTCCTTGGCAAAAAAAGACGGATTTCGGGCGTCAGGCCGGTCGGGCGACGAGGGGGAGGCTCGCGGTTTCGGCGGCCTTGGCAGCGTCCCGGACGACCTGTTCGAGGACGGCGAGGTAGTCGAGGAAACGCGTGCGCCCGGCCTGCGTCAGGTGGCAGGTGGTGAGCGGCCGCGTACCGCCCCGGCCCGTGCCATGACCTTTGCGGATCTCCACGAGGCCGGCCTCCTGCAGCACCTGGAGGTGGCGGCTGAGATTGCCGTCGGTGAGGCCGCAGAGCTGTTTCAGGTCGCCGAAGGCGAGGCCCTTCGGGGCCGCCATCAGCGAGGTGAGGAGGCCGAGCCGGGCCTTCTCGTGGATGACCCGGTCGAGGCCGTCATAAGCGAAAGGTGCCTCAGGCATCGGTCTCCTCCCGGGCGCGGTAGAGGATCGCCGCCATGAGGAACTGGCCGATGGCGAAGGGCATGCCCATGGTCCAGGGCGAGAGGGCATGGTCGGTACTGGCCAGCATCAGCACGGCGAGACCTGCCACCATGTACCAGGCGCCGGGCAGCGCGACGCCCTTCGGCAGGGACCGCACCGAGGCGAAGAGCCCGAGGCTGACGAGCACCTGCCACAGGCCGGGCAGCATCCAGAGGCTTTCCGGCGATACGCGCACCAGGACCAGGGCGAGCAGGGCGCCCGCCGCGCCCGCCGGCAGGAATTGCTCCACCGCGTTCACGATCGCCGTGTCGGTGAGCCCCGCATGGTCGCGCCGCGAACGGGCTCGCATCTCGGCGCCGATGAGGCCGGCGGAGGCCAGGGCGGTGGCGATCCAGCCGCCGAGGAACAGCAGCGGCTGCCCGGTCGGGTCGTCGAGCCAGGCATGCTGGGCCAGGGCGGTGCCGAGGGCGAGAACGCCCGTGGCGGCGATGGCGGAAGGGCCGAACCCGCAGAAGGCGTCGCCGCGGGCGAGCTGCGCGCGGATCGCTACGATATCGGCCAGGGCCTTGTCGAGATCGGACATCCGATGCTCCCGGATCAACTTTGTATCGCAAAGTAAGCCGATCCGATGGCCGCCCGCAAGTGCCTTCCGGCACGCGGGGTCATCGACTGCGGGTTTCCTTCAATCCTGCGCCAGCCGCTCGGCCAGGGTGGGCGACAGGCCGATGCTCTCGATGGACGGTGCCGGCTGCCCCGGCGGCAAGCCGCAGATCGCGGCGGCGAGGACCGCGCGGGTGCCCACTTCCACCGAGCACAGGACGGGCACCGGAACCTGCGGCTGGATGCGCTCGGCGAGGCCGGCGAGCGCTGCCCCGCCGAGGATCACCACATCCGCCCCGTCGCGGAGGGCGCAGGTGGTGCAGGCGGCGGCCAGATCCGCCAGGGCCGCTTCGGGGTCCCGTGCGATGCGGTCTCCCGTTGGGGCGATGGTGCGGATGCCGGCGAGTTTGTCGGACAGGCCGATCCCCGCCACGAACTCCTCCAGCATCGGCCCCCACAGGGCGCCCCCGGTGACGATGGCGAAGCGCCCTCCCCGCGCGGTGGCGGCAAGGCACGAGGCTTCCGCCATTCCCACCACCGGAAGGGGGGAGATCTCGCGGAGCGCCCCGAGCCCCGGATCACCGAAACAGGCGAGATAGACCGCGTCGCAGCCCTCCGCGTGCTCGGCCAGCGCGTCGAGGGCGGCATGGGCCGCAATCGCCGACGCGGCCCGGCTGGTGATGTAGCGGGCGCCGAAGCGCCCGGTGACCGGCACGAACTCGGCGGCGTCGCCCGCCACCCGCCGTGCATGCCGGGTGACAAGGTCGGTGACGGAGTCGGTCGTGTTGGGGTTGATCAGCAGGATGCGCAAAGGGAATCGGTCTCCGGTCAGGCCTTGGCCGTGACCGCCGTCTTACGCATCAGGACGAGATAGATCGAGAAGCCCAGGGCCACGCCGATGAACCAGCTGAAGTTCGCCAGACTCCCCAGGGCCGGGATGACGGCGCAGAGCACCGGCACCAGGGCGGAGGGAATGACGCTGTAGATGGCGGCGCGGTTGTAGCCGCCATCGTACCAATACGTGCCCGTCGGGCTCATCGTGTAGAGGTCGTCCACCACCACGTGCTGCTTCCGCACCACGAAGAAGTCGGCGATCAGGATGCCGAAGAGCGGGCCGATGAACGCGCCGAGGATGTCGAGCGTGTAATGGATCACGGCCGGGTTGTTGTAGAGGTTCCACGGGGTGATGAAGATCGAGGCCACGGCCGCGATCATGCCGCCCATGCGCCAGCTGATGTGCTGCGGCGCCACGTTCGAGAAGTCGAAGGCCGGCGAGACGAAGTTGGCCACGATGTTGATGCCGATCGTCGCCGTCATGAAGGTGAAGGCGCCGAGCACCACCGCGTAGGTGTTGTCGATCTTGCTCACTGTCTCCACCGGATCGATGATGAGATGGCCGAAGACCGGGAGTGTCGACGAGGTGGTGATGACGGTGAGCAGCGAGAAGCCGATGAAGTTCACCGGCAGGCCCCAGAAATTGCCGGCCTTCACCGCCGGGAACGACTTTCCGTAGCGTGAGAAGTCGCCGAAATTCAGCATCGGGCCGGAGAAGTACGAGACGACCAGGGCGACCGCGTTGATCATCACCGGCAGGGCGTCCCAGCCCTGGTACTTCACCTCGCCCAGCGTGAGGCCGACATTCGACACGCCGGCCTTGGCCACGAGGTAGATCGCCAGGGCGATCATCACCACGTAGACGGCGGGGCCGGCCCAATCGATGAACTTGCGGATCGCCTCCATGCCGCGCCAGAACACGAGGGCCTGGATCACCCAAAGGGCCATGAAGGCCGCCCAGCCGAGGCTGGACAGGCCGGCGAAGCCGAACTGGGTTACGTCGGCATAGGGTTTCAGCTCCGGATAGAAGCGCAAGGCCACGATCATGAAGGCGCTGGAGGCGAGGTAGGTCTGGATGCCGTACCAGGCGACCGCGATGAGGCCCCGGATGATGGCGGGGATGTTGGCGCCCTTCACGCCGAAGGAGGCCCGGCAGATCACCGGATAAGGCGTGCCCGTGACTTGGCTCGGCTTGGCCACGAGGTTGCAGAAGAATTGCACGATGAGGATGCCGACGAGCAGCGAGACCAGCACCTGCCAGCTCACGAGGCCGAGGGAGAACAGGCTGCCCGCCGTGATATAGCCGCCGACGCTGTGGACGTCCGACATCCAGAAGGCGAAGAAATTGTAGGTGCCCCAGGTCTGCTTCCTGAGGGGGGCCAGGTCCTCGTTGGTGAGGCGGTCGTCGTAGCCGGGCTTGATCACCACGTCGGCATGGGATGTGGGGACGGCGCCTCCGGACGCGGCCGGTTCGGTGATCGATGCGCTGTGTGACATGAGCCCGGTCCTCCTTCGTCGAGAGGGCCGAAGCCCATGTCCGATGGGCATCGGCCCAAGCAGGGCGTGTGCCAGCTTGGCAGTACTCCCGCTCACTCGGTCGATATCCCGTAGGGTGCGGTATGCACCGGATAAGCGAGGGTGCTCGGCCAGTGGTCGATTGACAAGACACCTCAAGGCTCTAAGTGTCCCGCAACGCGTGTGCGCGGCTGGTCTAGTGTTCGAGCGATCCTTTTCGAACGGACCTCGAAGCCTGGTTCACGACGATCTTCTCCGTGCGGACCCTTACGAGTTCCCGCGCGCAACGGTTCACATCAGCATATGTCTTTTGCCGACCTCGGATTGAGCGACAAGGTCCTCCAGGCCGTCACGGCCGCGGGCTACACGGACCCGACGCCGATCCAGGCTCAAGCCATCCCGCATGTTCTGGCGCGTCGCGACGTGCTCGGCATCGCCCAGACCGGGACCGGCAAGACCGCCGCCTTCACCCTTCCGATGCTCACCCTGCTGGAGAACGGCCGGGCGCGCGCGCGCATGCCGCGCACGCTGATCCTGGAGCCGACCCGCGAACTCGCGGCCCAGGTGGTCGAGAATTTCGATCGCTACGGCCTGAACCACAAGCTCAACGTGGCCCTGATCATCGGCGGCGTCTCCTTCGCCGAGCAGGATGCCAAGCTGATGCGCGGCGCCGACGTGCTGATCGCGACGCCCGGTCGCCTGCTCGACCATTTCGAGCGCGGCAAGCTCCTGCTCACCGGCGTCGAGCTCCTCGTCATCGACGAGGCCGACCGGATGCTCGACATGGGCTTCATCCCCGACATCGAGCGCATCGTGAAGATGGTGCCGTTCACGCGCCAGACCCTGTTCTTCTCCGCCACCATGCCGCCGGAGATCGAGCGGCTGGCGGACGTTTTCCTGCACAACCCGCAGCGGATCGAGGTGGCACGTCCGGCCTCCACCGCAACCACGATCGTACAGAAGCTGGTGGCCGCGGGCTCGGAGGGCCACGAGAAGCGCGACCTCCTGCGCCGGCTCATCCGCGGAGAGGCCGATCTCAACAACGGCATCATCTTCTGCAACCGCAAGCGCGACGTCGCGCTGCTGCAGAAGTCGCTGGCGAGCCACGGCTTCAACGTGGCGGCCCTGCACGGGGACATGGATCAGCGCGCCCGCACCATCGCCCTCGACGGCTTCCGCTCCGGCGAGGTTCCGTTGCTGGTGGCGAGCGACGTCGCGGCCCGCGGCCTCGACATCCCGGCGGTCAGCCACGTCTTCAATTTCGACGTGCCGCATCATCCGGAGGACTACGTCCACCGCATCGGCCGCACCGGCCGCGCGGGTCGTGCCGGCCATGCCTTCACCCTGGTGACCCGCTCCGACGAGCGCTCGGTGACCGCCATCGAGAGCCTGATCGGCCAGCCGATTCCCTGGGCGGAGGGCGATCTCGGCACCCTGGCCGAGCCGTCGGTGGATGTCGTCGAAGAGGGGGAGACCCGGACCCGCCACCGCGGACGCAGTGGCGATGCCGCGCGGCGCTCGCGCGGCGGCGAAGGCGGTCGCTCCGAGGCGGCCAAGCCCGAGGG
>NZ_VRVC01000172.1:0-7948 GCF_008040005.1 Methylobacterium sp. WL19 | reverse complement strand
GGCCGAGCGCGCCTGCGGCTTCGATCTCGCGCAGGCACCGCTCATGCGGCTCCTTTTGGTCGATCTCGGCCAAGACCGGCACCGGCTGATCTGGACCTGCCACCATCTTCTCCTCGACGGATGGAGCAATGCGCGCCTGATCTCCGAGGTGCTGCGCCACTATGCCGGAGAGGTGGTCGAGGCACCGACGCGCCTGTTCCGCGAGCATCTGACCCGGCTTTCGCACATCCACCGCAGCGCCGACGAGGCGTTCTGGCGCGAGACCCTGGCCGGGCTGGACGAGCCGAGCCTCCTCGCCCCGGCTCTGTCTGGCGAGACGGGGGCGAGCGGACACATCGCCATCGACACCGCCCTCGGCGAGGCGCGGACCGACCGCCTCCAGGCTTTCGCCCGGCGCGAGACGGTGACGTTGAACACGGTGTTCGAGGCGGCCTGGGCGCTCACCCTGAGCCGCTTCACCGGGCGCTCCACCGTGGCCTTCGGCACCACCGTGTCGGGCCGCCCGCCGGATGACGGCGGAATGCACGGGGTGCTCGGCCTGTTCATCAACACGGTGCCGCGTTGCGTCGGCCTGCCCGGACATCTGAACGTGGGGGACTGGCTGCGTCGGCTGCAAGGCGAGGCGGCGGCCCTGCGCGAGCACGATCTCGCTTCGCTGGCCGACATCCAGGCCTGGGTCGGGCGCGGCGGGCAGCCGCTGTTCGACAGCCTCGTCGTCGTCGAGAACTACCCCCTCGACGCCGTGGTCCGCGACCGCAGCCTCGGCGGCCTGGAATTCGGCCCGGTCGCGACCCTCGAAGCGACCGACGTTCCCCTCACCCTGTCGCTTCTCCTCGACGGCGCGCCGCGACTGAACTGGAGCATCGACCAGGCCCGGATCTCCTCCGCCGAGGTCCGGCGCCTGAACGCGCAGGTGCTTCACATCCTCGATGCCCTGATGGATGCGGCCGACGCGCCCCTCGATTCCCTCTCCCTCGTCCTGCCCGACGAGATCGAAGCGGCGCGGCATCGGGCCGCCGTCCTCCGGCCATCGCCGGCCGAGCCCGCGATCCATCTCCGAATCGCTTGGCAGGCGGGTCGGCGACCGCAGGCCGTGGCCGTCACGTGCGAGGGTGAGCAGGCGACCTATGCCGACCTAGAGACCCGAGCGGCGCGTCTTGCCCGGCATCTCGTCCGTGAAGGCGTGCGGCCGGGCGATCTCGTCGGTCTCTGCGCCGAGCGCTCGATCTCCCTCGTCGTCGGCATCTTGGCGATCCTGAAGAGCGGAGCCGGCTATGTTCCCCTCGATCCGGCCTATCCGGCCGACCGACTCGCCTTCATGCTCGCCGATTGCGGGGCCCGGCACGTGCTCGCCACGGCCGGCCTCGTCGACAGCTTGCCCGAAGGCGGCCCCAGGCCGATCCTGATGGACGGGCCGGCGGCGTCCGAGGACGGAGACACGCCGCTGCCTCCGGCACCCCACCCGGAGCAGCCGGCCTACGTGATCTACACGTCGGGCTCCACCGGCCGGCCGAAGGGCGTCGTCGTCACCCATTCCAACGCGGCGCGACTGCTGACCACCACGCAGGACGATTTCGCCTTCGCCGAGGACGACGTCTGGACGCTGTTCCATTCCTACGGGTTCGATTTCTCGGTCTGGGAGATTTTTGGCGCGCTCTGTCACGGCGGGCGGCTCGTGGTGGTGCCGCGCGAGGTGGCGCGGGCGGCGGACGCGTTCCTCGACCTTCTCGTCCGCGAGGGCGTGACGGTGCTGAACCAGACCCCGTCCGCCTTCCGGCCGCTGATGCAGGCCGCCCTCGCGCGGCCGCGGGGGCTGGCGCTACGCCACGTCGTCTTCGGCGGGGAAGCCCTCGATGTTTCTGCCCTGCGCCCGTGGTTCGAGCGTTTCGGCGATGCCTCGCCCCGTCTCGTGAACATGTACGGCATCACCGAGACCACGGTTCACGTGACCTATCGACCGCTCGTAGCCGACGACGCGGATCGGCCCGACAGCCCCATCGGCGAGGCCCTGCCGGATCTCACCCTGCACCTCCTCGACGCCGCCCTCGACCCCGTGCCGGATGGGGTGGCGGGCGAGCTGCATGTGGGCGGCGCCGGTCTGGCCCAGGGCTATCTCGGGCGGTCCGCGCTGACGGCCGAGCGCTTCGTGCCGGATCCGTTCGGGCCACCGGGGGCGCGCCTCTATCGCAGCGGCGACCTCGCCCTGCGGCGGCCCGACGGCACGCTGGCCTATCTCGGACGGGCCGACGGGCAGGTGAAGCTGCGCGGGTTCCGGATCGAGACGGGGGAGATCGCAGCGGCCCTGCGGGCGGAACCCGGCGTCATCGATGCCGCCGTCATCCTGCGCGACGCCGCCGGGGACAGGCACCTCGTCGCCTATGTGGTCGGCGACGGGATCGACGCGGATGCCCTCCGTGACGGGATCGTTCGCCGGCTACCGTCACATATGATGCCGGCTCACATCCTGGTCGTGGCGTCCCTGCCGCTGACCCCGAACGGCAAGCTCGATCTGCGCGCCTTGCCGGTGCCGCTCGCGACCACGCGAGGGTCGGACGCGCCCGAAGGGGCCATGGAGATCGCCCTGGCGGAGATCTGGCGCGAGGTGCTGGACGTCGAGAATGTGGGCCGAGACGACGACTTCTTCGCCCTCGGCGGCCATTCCCTCACCGCCGCGCAACTCGCCATGCGGGTGAAGCAGCGTCTCGGTCTCACCGTGCCGATCCGTGCCCTGTTCGAGGCCCCGACCCTGCGCGGCTACGCCCTGGCCGCGACGTCGAGCGAGGTCGCGGGCGACGGACGGGACGAGGCCGCCGACCTGTCCGACATGGACGCTCTCCTCGCCGATCTGGAGGCCTGAATGTCTGGCCAAGCCGCCGATCTCAGCCGCCGCTTCGCCCGGCTTGCCCCCGACAAGCGCAGGGTCTTCCTCGACGCCCTGGCCGCACGCGGCATCGACTTCTTGCGCCTGCCGATCGTGGCGGGGGACGAGGATGCGGGCGGCGAGAGGGTCGCTCCCCTGTCCTACGCGCAGGAGCGGCTGTGGCTGATCGGGCGGATGGGAGGCGACGCGGCCCTGCTCCATATCGCCGGGGGGCTCGCTCTTTCCGGGGCGCTCGACCGGGATGCGCTGGCGCGGGCGCTCGACGCTCTCGTGGCGCGGCACCCAGCCCTGAGGACGGGGTTCCGGGCCGGGGAGACCGACGAGGTCGAGGCGGTCACCGCTTCATTCGTCGCGGCGAGCCTGCGGGAGGTCTCGCTGGAGGCCGAGGACCGGGCCTTAGCCGAGGAACGCCTCGCGTCCCTGTCGCGGGAGGAGGCACGACGGCCCTTCGATCTGGCGGCACCGCCCCTGTTCAGGGCCGTGCTGGTGCGGATGGAGGCCGAGCGCCACGTCCTCCTCCTCACGATGCACCATCTCGTCTCCGACGGCCGCTCGGTGGAGATCCTGCTCGCCGACCTGATGCGCCTCTATGCGGCGGGGGAGAGCTCGGGCCTGCCGCCGCTGCCGATCGCCTATGCCGATTACGCGCGTTGGCAGCGCGACTGGCTCGAGGCGGGCGAACTCGAGCGCCAGCTCGGCTGGTGGCGGGACCGCCTCGGGGCGACGGAGTCCGTGATCCCCCTGCCGGCCGACCGCCCGCGCCCGGCGGTCCAGAGCTTTCGCGGAGCGGCGGTGGATTTCGCGGTCGATGCCGATATCGCCGCCCGCCTCGAATCCCTTGCGCGGCAGGCCGGCGCCACGACGGCGATGGTCCTGCTGGCCATCCTGTCCCTGGTGCTCCGGCGCTATACCGGCGAAGCGGACCTGCGCATCGGCGTGCCGGTGGCCAACCGAAACCGGCCGGAGACGGAGGCGCTGGTCGGCCTGTTCGTCAACACCCTGGCGATCCGGGTCGTCGTCGATCCGGCGGCCAGCGTCCTCGACCACGTGCGGGCCGTGCGCGACGCCATGGTGGATGCGCAAGGACACCAAGATCTGCCCTTCGAGCGTCTGGTGGAGGCGCTCCAGACCCGCCGGACCGTGAGCCATACCCCCGTCGTCCAGGTCATGCACAGCCACCGGGTCGAGGGGCCGTCCCGGTTCAATGTGGGCGATCTCGTCGTGTCGCCCTTCGGGCGGGGAACCGGCAATGTCCAGTTCGATCTCGTTCTGGAAACGGTGGCAGAGGCCGGCGGGGCCTTGCGCGGGGCGTTCGGCTATGCCCGCGACCTGTTCCAGCGGGACACCATGGAGCGGATGCGCGACGGCTTCCTAACCCTGCTGCGCGGCGCGGTGGAGGAGACCGGCCGCCGCGTCGATACCCTACCGCTGGTCCCGGCCGCTTCCCTCGCTTCGCTGTCCTCGCCCTATGCGGATGGGATGCCGCTGTCGGAGGCGCTGGTGCCGGCGCTGATCGGCGCGGCAGCGCAGGCCGATCCCGACGCCCCGGCGGTGATCTGCGGTCCGCGCACCACCACGTTCGGCGAGCTCGACCGGGCCGCCAACCGCCTCGCCCACCGCCTGATCCGGGACGGCATCGGCCCCGAGGCGGTGGTCGCCGTGGCCCTGCCGCGCGGGCCGGACCAGATCGCCGCGTTCCTCGCCATCCTGCGGGCCGGGGGCGCGTTCCTGCCCCTCGATCCGGCCCAGCCGAGGGCGCGTCTGGCCGCCCTCCTGCGCGATGCCGGGGCCCGCCTGCTGCTGGTGCAGGGCAGCGCCCTCGACGGGCTGGCGCAAGAGGCCGGGATGGGAGAGGCCAGTAGCCTGGACCCCTCCGCCCTCGACCTTGCCTCCGAACCTGAGACCGCGCCGTCCCCCGCGGCCCATCCGGGGCAGCTCGCCTACGTGATCTACACGTCCGGCTCCACCGGGACCCCCAAGGGCGTTGCCGTGGCGCACGGGCCCCTGGCCCGGCATGTCCGCGCCACGGGGGCCGTCTACGGCACGAACCGGCAGACCCGCGAACTCCACGTCCTGTCGATGAGCTTCGACGGGGCGCAGGAGCGCTGGATGGTGCCGCTGGCCTTCGGTGGCTGCGTCGTGCTCAAGCCCGATGGGCTGTGGACACCGCGCGAGGCGCTGGACGCCATGGAGCGTCATCGCGTGACCCATGCGGGCTTCCCCACCGCCTACATGCATCAGCTGGCGCTGGAGGCCGCCAGCGGTCCTCGCCCGAGCCGGCGCTCCTATGCGTTCGGCGGCGAGGCCCTGTCGCGGGAGAGCTTCGCGCTGATCGGCCGGGCGCTCGACCCGACGCTGCTGATCAACGGCTACGGCCCCACCGAGACGGTGATCTCGCCGCTGGTGTGGCGAGCACGGGCCGGCGACGCGGTGGAGGGGGCCTACGCCCCGATCGGCCGGGCGGTGGGAGACCGGCGGGCCTACATTCTCGACGCGGCGTTGCAGCCGGTGCCGGTGGGCGTCACCGGGGAGCTGCATCTTGGCGGTGACGGTCTGGCGCGGGGCTATCTCGGCCGGGCCGGGCAGACGGCGGACCGGTTCATCCCCGATCCGTTCCCGGACCTGTCGGGTCGGGAAGGGGGCCGGCTGTACCGCACCGGGGATCTGGCGCGCTGGCGGGCGGACGGGACGGTGGAGTATCTCGGCCGGGCCGACGCGCAGGTGAAGCTGCGCGGGTTCCGGATCGAGCTCGGCGAGGTCGAGGCGGCGCTGCTGGCGCAGGAGATTGTGGCGGGCGCGGCGGCGGCTTTGCGGCAGGGTCCGGCGGGTCCGATGCTGGTGGCCTATACGGTGGCGGCGGCCGGGGCGGTCCTCGACGCGAGCGTACTCCGGGCCGACCTCGCCCGGCGGTTGCCGGACTACATGGTGCCGAGCCGGATCGTGGCGCTGGATCGCTTGCCGCTGACGCCCAACGGCAAGCTCGACCGCGCGGCCCTGCCCGAGCCCGCGCCGCTGGCGGAGGCGACGGGCGGTCCCTCGCGCCCGCTCACCCCCACCGAGACCGTGGTGGCCGAGATCTGGGCCAAGGCCCTCGGCCTCCCCGCCATCCCACCCGACCGAAACTTCTTCGAGGCCGGCGGCGATTCCATCCTCAGCCTGCAGATCGTCGCCCGCCTGCGCGAAGCGGGCTTTGCCGCGACGCCGCGCCAGATCTTCGAGCATCAGACCGTCACCGCCCTGGCCCGCGTCATCGCCCGGCCCGATGGGGCGGAGACGACGGTGTCCGTGCCGGAAGGCCCTGCGCCGCTCACGCCCATCCAGCATTGGTTCTTCGAACAGCCGATGGCCCGCCGGGACCATTGGAACCAGTCCCTCGAACTCGATGCCCGCGTGAGGCTCGACGCCGATCGCCTCGGCGACGCGCTGGCGGCCCTGGTGGCCCATCACGAAGCGTTGCGCTACGCCTTCGGCCGCGATGCGACCGGAGCCTGGATCCAGGAGCCGATATCGCCCGCGATGCTCGCCGAGCCCCTGTCCATCGTCGAAGTGGAGAGCGACGACGAGGCACGGGTCTGCTTCCTCGCCGCCGAGCGCAGCCTCAACGTCGCCGACGGCCGCGTCTTCGCCGCCATCCTGGCGAACTTCCCCGACGGGCGTCAGCGCCTGCTTCTCACGGCCCATCACCTCGTCGTGGATGCCGTGTCGTGGCGCATCCTCGTCTCCGACCTCGACCTGCTCTACCGGGGAGACGCATCGGCGCCTGCCGTCGCGACGCCCTTCCGGGCCTGGGCCCATCGTCTGCGAGATCACGCGGCGGAGATCGCCGGTCGCAGCGAGGCTTGGGCGTCCGCGGCTTCGGCTGCGCTCCTTCCGGTCGACCGACCCGAAGGCGCGCGTGACCAGCATCACGCCGCGACGAGGACCCTCGTCCTCGACCCCTCCCTCATGGCTGGGCTCGATCGCCTGCGCACGGCCTACGGGATGCGGCTCGACGAGGTGCTCCTCGCCGGCCTGTCCCGCGCCGTCGCCGCCTGGTCGGGGTACTCGACGCTGGGCGTCACCCTGGAGCGCCACGGCCGGGACGGGGACGCCACGAACCTTCCCCTCGACCGGACGGTCGGCTGGTTCACCACCCTGGTTCCGATCACCCTGTCGGTATCGGGCGATGTCGGGCGCGATGTAAAGTCGACTAAGGAAGCGGTGCGAACCCTCCCCGGGGACGGCTCGGGCTACTCGGTCCTGCGCTACCTCGGCCCGGAATCAGAGCGTGCGAAACTCTCGGCCCAGCCCTGGCCGGAGGTGACGTTCAATCACCTCGGCACCGTCGCCGCCACCGATGCCGGTTCCCTGTTCTCCATCGATGCCGAATCGATGCGCCTGTCGGCGGATCCCGCCGCACCTCTCGGCGCCGAGCTGATCGTCGACAGCTTCCTGCGGGACGGCGCGGTCACCCTGCGCCTCGGCTACAGCGCCGCCCGTTTCGACGGGGCCACTATCGAGTGCCTCGCCGAAAGGCTCGGTGCCGCGTTCTCCGCCCTCGCCGAGCACGGACTCGACCCCGAGGCCGGCGGCGCGACACCGTCCGATTTCCCGCTGGCCGCCCTGACGCAGGACCGGATCGACGGCCTCGATCTGCGGGACGTGACGGACATCTATCCGTTGACCCCGACGCAGGGCGGAATCCTGTTCCACGCGCTGGCCGCGCCGAAAGCGGGTCTCTACGTGAACCAGCTCGGCGTCACGATCCGTAACCTCGACCCCGACCGGTTCGCGGCGGCCTGGCGCGCGGGCGTCGCACGCCATCCGATCCTGCGAACGAGCTTCCTCTGGACCGGCGACCTCGCCGCTCCGCTCCAACTCGTGCATGCCTCCGCCGAACTGCCGATCACCCGGCTCGACCTGAGTGACCACGGCGACGCCGATCTCGATGCACTGGCGCGGGCCGAGCGCGCCTGCGGCTTCGATCTCGCGCAGGCACCGCTCATGCGGCTCCTTTTGGTCGATCTCGGCCAAGACCGGCACCGGCTGATCTGGACCTGCCACCATCTTCTCCTCGACGGATGGAGC
>NZ_VRVC01000171.1:0-8029 GCF_008040005.1 Methylobacterium sp. WL19 | reverse complement strand
GTGCGGGGCGTGATGCCGTCGCTCGCCGGTGCCGGCGGCGCGGCCTCGGGCCGATGCTCGGCCCTGAGCGCGTCGGCGAAGCCCGGCAGCCCCTCCCGCGCGAGCCAGGCCGGATCCTGCCATTCAGGGAGGGTCGGCAGCCGGTCGAGGGCGGAATGCGCCAGTTTCGAGATCGCCCGCGAGGTCAGGCCCTCGGTGGCGCCGTAGACGAGCTCGACGGCGGGCAGGGCGGCGAGCCCCGCCTCGTCCACGATCCGCGACGGATGCACCATCTGCCGGTGCCCGTCCCACAGGTCGATCCGGCCGGAAATGTAGCGATGGGCGCCGAGCGGCAGCATCTTCTCCACGCGGGCCTGCGGCATGCCGAAGAAGACGAGGGTGATGTCGCCGGTGCCGTCCTCCACCAGGACCCGGAACGGGCGCCGCCCCGTCCCGGCCTGGGGCGGGCGATAGCCGGTGACCGTGACACCCAGCGTCACGGGCTCGCCCGGCGGCGCCTCGGCGATGGAGCCCATCATCGTGCGCGCCACCCCGCCCTGGGGCAGGTGGAACAGGAGATCGACGATCCGCGCGGGCTGCTCGGGCGTGCCGAGGAGCCGCTCGATCAGCGGCGCCATCTTCGGCCCGACGCCGGGGAGGGTCCGGGCCTGGGCGAAGAGCGGATCGAGGATGCTGGGGCGCAGGTTCGTCGAGCGGGGTTCGTCTGTCATGGGCGAAGCGACCATCCCTCGTCTGGATGCGGGACGGAAGACACCCGAAGGCGGGATGACAGTGCCGGACCTCGCGTATCCGTCATGTCCGGAGGAGAGAGCATGAGACCGGCATAGAATGCGGGGACCGAGCCGGGCAACGATCTCTTTGCCGCTGCCGCCGCGCGTGACGATATGGTCCGGCGGCGTTGCAACTCTGTCGGGATCGGCCATATTTGGGAAGCCGGTCCCGTTGTGGACATTGCGGCATGGAATTCCGGCGCACGCACCATGGCCACGATCGCCCTCGATACTCTCGCCATCGCCCGGAAGCTGAAAGCCGCCGGGTTCTCGGACGACCAGGCGGAGGCCGTGACCGGCGTCCTTCGCGAGACGCGGGAAACCGATCTGTCGACGTTGGTGACGAAATCCGACCTCAAGACCGAGATCGCGGAGTCGAAATACGACATTCTCAAATGGGTCCTGTCGGCTATCGGATTCCAGACCATCGTCATCGTGGGCGCAATCGTCACGCTTGCGCGAGGGCTGCGCTGAAAAGGCCTGCGCTGAACCTCGTGCGATCCGACCACTCCACCGATCCGGGGATCCCAGGATCGCAGCATCACAGGCTGACCCCATGTCTGGAACCACCCGCACCAGCGCGGATCTCGATCCGCGCCGCCGCCGCACCCTCTTCCGCGCCTGGCATCGCGGCATGCGCGAGATGGACCTGATCATGGGCCGTTTCGCCGATGCGGAGATCGGTACGCTGAGCGATGAGGAGCTGACCACCTTCGAGGCCCTGATCGAAGTGCCCGACCGCGACCTGTTCCGCTGGCTCACCGGCGAGGACGAGACGCCGCAGAATTACGACACGCCGGTATACCGCCGCCTCCAGGCGTTCCATAAGCACGACGCGCCGATTCATTAGCGGTCCAGGCGATGCGGGGCTCTCCTCCCCCTTGTGGGGAGGAGTTGGAGGTGGGGGTAGCGCCGCTCGCCTCCGCAGTTGGATTGTCACCCAACCACCCCCACCCTCGGTCCCTCCCCACAGGGGGGAGGGAGGCGCGTCGCGTCACACTTTCCCATGAGTTCGAAACCCCGACCCGATGGCCAAGCCCCAGCCCAAAGCGCCCGCTCCCGCTCCGAAGCCGCAGACGGCGCGGTTCGCCCTGCCGAAATCCGGTGCGCTCGCCCGTGCGCTGGAGGCGCTGAAGCGCGGCGACAGTCCGACGCTCGCCAACGTGCCCGAAGGGTTCGACGCGGTGGTGGTGGCCGATCTCGCCCGCGCCCTGTCCCGGAGCTTCGAGGGGCCGGCGGTTCTGGTGCATGTGGCCCGTGATTCCGGGCGCTCGAACGCGTTCCAGACCGGGCTGAAATTCGTCGCCCCCGAGATCGAGGTGATGAGCATCCCGGCCTGGGACTGCCAGCCCTACGACCGGGTCTCTCCGAACGCCGCCATCGCCGCCCAGCGAATGACCGCCCTGTCCCGGCTCTCGCGCTCGCGTTCCTCGGAGGAACAGCCGCGCATCCTCTGCACTACCGTCAACGCCCTGATCCAGAGAGTGCCTCCCAGAGAGAAGATCGCGGTGGAGACCTTCTCGGCGGCGATCGGCAACGTGGTGCCGATGGACACCGTCACCGCCTGGGTCGAGGCCAACGGCTTCCTGCGCACGGGGACGGTGCGCGAGACGGGCGAATACGCCGTGCGCGGCGGCATTCTCGACCTGTCGCCGCCGGGCCTGCCGAACCCGATCCGCCTCGACTTCTTCGGCGATACCCTGGAATCGATCCGCGCCTTCGACCCGGAGACCCAGCGCACGGTGGGCTCGCTCCGCTCCCTCGACCTCGTTCCGATGAGCGAGGTGCAACTGACCACGGAGACGATCCGGCGCTTCCGCCAGGGCTACATCTCCACCTTCGGCGCGGCGACCCGCGACGACCGGCTCTACGAAACGATCAGCGAGGGACGGCGCTATGCCGGACTCGAGCACTGGATGCCGCTGTTCTACGACCATCTCGACACCCTGTTCGACTACGTGCCGGGCGTGCCGCTGGTCTTCGACGCGCAGGCGGAAGAGGCGGTCGCCGAGCGACTCACCCTGATCCGCGATTATTACGACGCCCGCGCCGAGGCGATGAAGACGCCCTCCACCGGCGTCGCGCCCTACAAGCCGCTCAGGCCGTCCTCCCTCTACCTGACGCAGAACGACTGGAAGGAGCGGGTCGCCGCCGCCTCCGTCGCCCGGCTCTCGCCCTTCGCGGTGCCCGAGAGCCCGGACCGCCTCACCATCGATTGCGAGGGCAAGGCGGGCCGCAGCTTCGCCGCCGAGCGGGCGGACGAGACGGCCAGCGTGTTCGACGCCGCCGTCGCGCATGTGAAGGAACTCCAGGGATCCGGTCATCATGTGATCCTCGCATCCTGGTCCGACGGCTCGCGCGACCGGCTGTGCGGCGTGCTCACCGATCACGGCCTGAAGAAGCCGGTCTCCATCAACACCCTCACGGCGGTGAACGCCCTGAAGCGCGGCACCGACATGGCGGTGGCGGTGTGGGGGCTCGATTCCGGGTTCATCGTCGACAAGCTCGCGGTCATCTCGGAAGGCGACATCCTCGGCGACCGGCTGGTGCGCCAGAAGCGCAAGTCGAAACGGCCACAGGACATCATCCTGGAGGTGCAGGCGCTGCAGCCCGGCGATCTCGTGGTCCATGCCGATCACGGCATCGGCCGGTTCGTCGGCCTCAAGACGGTGACGGCGGCGGGCGCGCCGCACGATTGCCTGGAGATCCAGTATGCCGGCGGCCTGTTGCTGCTGCCGGTGGAGAATATCGAGCTTCTGACCCGCTACGGCTCGGAAGATGCGGAGGTCGCCCTCGATCGTCTCGGCGGCGGTGCCTGGCAGGCCCGCAAGGCCAAGATGAAGAAGCGCATCCTGGAGATGGCCGGCCAGCTCATCAAGATCGCGGCCGAGCGCTTCGTGCGCCAGGCACCCCGCCTCCAGGCCCCGGATGGGCTTTACGGCGAGTTCGCCGCCCGCTTCGTCTTCGAGGAGACCGAGGACCAGGCCACGGCCATCGACGCCGTCCTCTCCGACCTCAATGCCGGCCGCCCGATGGACCGCCTCGTCTGCGGCGATGTCGGCTTCGGCAAGACCGAGGTGGCTTTACGCGCCGCCTTCGCGGGCGCGATGGGCGGCAAGCAGGTGGCGGTGGTGGTGCCCACCACCCTGCTGGCGCGCCAGCATTACCGGACCTTCGCGGAGCGATTCAAGGGGCTGCCGGTGCAGGTGGCGCAGCTGTCGCGCTTCGTCTCCGCCGCCGAGATGAAGCAGAACCGCGCGGGGCTGGCCGCCGGGACCGTCGACATCGTGGTCGGGACCCATGCGCTCCTCGCCAAGAACGTGGCGTTCAAGGATCTCGGCCTGATCATCGTCGACGAGGAGCAGCATTTCGGCGTGGCCCACAAGGAGCGCCTCAAAGCGCTCCAGGCCGATGTCCACGTGCTGACCCTGTCGGCGACCCCGATCCCGCGCACGCTCCAACTCGCCATGACCGGGGTGCGCGAGCTCTCGATCATCGCGACGCCGCCGGTGGACCGCCTCGCGGTGCGGACCTTCGTGATCCCGTTCGACGCGCTGATGATCCGCGAGGCTCTGCTGCGCGAGCGCTATCGCGGCGGCCAGTCCTTCTACGTGGTGCCGCGCATCGAGGACCTGGCGGAGGTGAAGCGCTTCCTCGACACCGAAATGCCCGAGACCAAGGTGGCGGTGGCCCATGGCCAGATGGCGGCGGGCCAGCTCGAGGACGTGATGACGGCCTTCTACGAGGGCAAGTTCGACGTGCTGCTCTCCACCACCATCGTGGAATCCGGCCTCGACATCCCCACCGCCAACACGCTCATCGTGCACCGGGCCGACATGTTCGGCCTCGCCCAGCTCTATCAGCTGCGCGGCCGCGTCGGGCGCGCCAAGGCCCGCGCCTACGCCCTGTTCACGACCCCGGCCAACAAGCAGCTCACCGTGCAGGCGGAGAAGCGCCTCCAGGTGCTCCAGACCCTCGACACCCTGGGGGCGGGCTTCCAGCTCGCCTCCCACGATCTCGACATCCGCGGCGCCGGCAACCTCCTCGGCGACGCCCAGTCCGGCCATATCAAGGAGGTCGGCTACGAGCTCTACCAGCAGATGCTGGAGGATGCCGTCACGGCCCTCAAGGCCGGCATCGAGGAGCCGGTGGAGGAGGCGTGGTCGCCCACCATCGCGCTCGGCGCCCCGGTCACGATCCCGGAGGATTACGTCGAGGACCTCACCGTCCGCCTCGGCCTCTATCGCCGGCTCTCCACCCTGGAGAACGACGCCGAGATGGAGAGCTTCGGCGCCGAGCTCATCGACCGGTTCGGACCGCTGCCGCCGGAGGTGGAGCAGCTCCTCAAGATCGTCACGATCAAGATCCTGTGCCGCGACACCAACGTGGAGAAGGTCGAGGCCGGGCCGAAGGGCGTCGTCGTGCATTTCCGCGACAAGTCGTTCGCCAATCCGCAGGGGCTGGTGGCCTTCGTCGGCGGTCAGGCTTCCTTCGCCAAGGTCCGCCCGGACATGAGCATCGTGTTCATCCGCGAGCTCGATTCCATTCCCGAGCGCCTCAAGATCACGACCTCGATCCTTCGCGAATTGTCGAAGATCGCCCGCGCCACGAAGAAGAAGGCGGCCTGAACGGCATCGCACCGGACCACGAAAAAAGGCGGGCCCAACGGCCCGCCTCGCATGCACATTCTCGATCTCGCTCAGTCGCCTACGACGACCTGTTCATCGTCGGTGTCAGAGATCCGGCTGGTTCAGGACGTAAGGCCCGATGCGGCTCTGCAGGTCGATCGCGGAACCGCCGCCACGCCCCGTCACACCGTCGATGACGATCACGGGGATGCCCGCCTGCTGCATCTGCTCACGCAGGCGCTCCGAGAGCATGGCATAGGCCGGGTCGAGGCGGGACGAGGTCTGAAGGAGGATGGCCGCGGGGCGGGCGATGACGGCGAGAACGTCGTCGGCGGCCTCGAGGGATGCGGTAACGCTCGCATAACCCAGCTCGGCAAGCTCGGCGGCGAGGGAGTGATCGATGGCGCGGTGACCATCATCGACGACCAACACTTGTTGCAGCGCACTCATGACTGTCAGGGTTAGCCCATCAATCGCCCCTTGGGAAGGGACCTGTGCGATAACACACGTCAACCCGGATGGTTCGCCGGCTGTGGGGCGAAATTACTGCGGCCACCCGGCCGATGTCCCGGGGTCGGACGGCGACGTCACGCGCTTGCCCGCCTTCACACATGACGTCAGCCGATCACTATAAGAAACTGCTTTCACAAGCAGATTTTATTTTCCAAGCACACTGAATCTTGGCCATTCGCGATGGCCGCGCACCATTCCTCGAAAGCGGTGGATTTCGGGCAAAACCCGAAGCCGAGACGATCAGCAGCGGACGATCTCGGTTGCTCGGCCGGCAAATATTTTTGCCGCGAAGGGCACGGCATTCCAGAGATCGGCGGTTTTTCCCGGCGGAATTCCGCGCTGCAATGGGCTGGCCCCGGAGGCGCGACCCCGGAAAGCGAATCGCCCGTCCTCGTCCCGCGCGATATCGAGCAGGGCCGGAAACGGCGCCAGCGGGTGAGCATCCGCAAGGAAGTGGGCGAGATCCCCGTCGGCCCGCGAGGCGGTGAGGAGCGCCGTCTCGTCGAAGGCGAGGACATCGACCACCCGTCGCGGGGCATGGACGGAGGCCGGCGCCAGCAGCCGGGCGTGAAGGCGGGTCGGTAACCGATGGGCCAGGACGATGGATTCGAGTCCGTCCGGGCTGCGGCTCGCGGCCAGATTGCGTTCGAGGGCGGCCGGCGCGACGAGATGGGTCGGGCCCGGCCGGCCCAGCGCTTCGGCGAAGCGGCCGGCATCGAACGGCCCGACCATTTCCAGGCCGGCCCCCGCCACGAGGGCGGCACCGAGACCGGTGACGAGCCCCCTCAGGTCGACGGGAGCGAGGAGGGTCAGGATGCGCTCGCGGGGGGCGACCCGGGCCGTGGCGAGATGGACGGCGATGGTGGCGATCAGCGCGTCGGCGGGACGATAGACCGGCTGCGCGGGATCGGCGGCGGCGAAGGTGACGAGCCCGGCGCTCTCCGGTGCGAAGGGGCCGCCGCGTCCGTCGAGGACCATGCCGTCGAGGCTGATGACGCCGTCGGGCACGTCCGGCCCGAAAGCCGCGAGGTAGCGCAGGCCGAAATAGCGTACCGCCACCTGGCGCAGGCACTCGGCCGGAAGCTTTCCCGCGACCCGGGACTGGGTGAGCACGGCCTGGATGCCGGCGGCCTGGATGCCGGAGACCAGGGCATCCTCGTCCCATGCCTGGGGCAGGAGGCAGGGAATGTGGCCCGCGGCCTCGATGGCGAGGTAGGACAGCAGGGTCTCGGACCCGGCGGCGGCGATGAGGCCGACCCGACTCGCCGGAGCCAGGCGCCATTGTCGCATTCCGTTGGCGAGGCGCGCGACGATCTCGGCGGCGGCCCCATAGGTCCAGGTGATGGGGCCGCGCCCGGACCAGCCTGCCTTGTCCTTCGGATCCACGAAGGCGACCCGGCCGGGATCGGCATGGGCGGTCGCCGCCAGCAAGGTGCACAGGCCGGGCCTGGCCGTTTCCGAGCGCTGGCTCGGCGCGACGGGGCTGTCCGCCGGTACGGGGACGGGGAGGGCGTCACGAAAGGACATGATCGCTGGCTGCGCCGACACCTCCGCTCAACTCCCCGCGCGCATCGACTCCTCGTGCCCTCCGGTCATGGACGATTAGGGTTAAACCTTGCTTAAACCGATCCGTGTCGAGGAGGCCGAACGGGGACGATCGCGCTCATCCAGACGAGACAGGTGTCATGTCTTCGCCGCATTCCGCAGGGAAGCAGGCCGCCCGGTCGTTCGAGCGGGTTCGAGGCGTTGAGCGCCCCGTCCGGCGCCTTGGCGGGCCAGGTTGGCCATCCAAGCTCCGGGAACGGGCAATTTGCGCGCGCCGAGGGCTTGACCGCGCGGACCAGGGCGGCGAGGGCTCGACCGAACACCGTCCGCGGGTTTCGATCCGCACCATCGAGTTCAGGAAACGCCTTGCTGGGCTCGAGAGCCGCAGCATTCCTTCGTCATTCGCGATATCCAAGGGGTCAGAGCTGATGTTCTTTGCCAACCGTCCCGCGCGCCCGATGCGCGCCGCCGCGATTCTCGCCCTGGCCGGCATGATGGGCAATGCGGGCTTGGCGGCACCGGCCTTCGCCCAGGCGCCGAAGGGCAAGGCGCCCGCTCCGGCCGCCCCGGCAC
>NZ_VRVC01000170.1:0-8147 GCF_008040005.1 Methylobacterium sp. WL19 | reverse complement strand
CTCCGGCCGAACCGTCCGAGAGCCCGGACAAGGCCTCCACCGCCGCGACGGCCGGCACCTCTCCGGCCAGCGCTTCTCCGGCCGGCGCGGAAACGACCGCTCGGCCCGACCCCGAGACCACCCAGTCGATCTCCGACGTCGCGCCGCCACCGACCGTCCCGGCGACCGCTACTGCCGAAGCCGCATCTCGGCCGCTCCAGCGCGCCGTGCCGAAGGTCGCCGCGCTGCACGACCTTGCCGGCGATCTCGGCGCCGTGCCCACCGGTCTGGCACAGCTTCGCAAGGCCGCCCTCGACGGCGACGGCGCCTCCGTCTACGACCTCGCCGCCCGCGCCCTCGAAGGGCGCGGCATGCCGCGCGATTTCGCCGTGGCGGCAAAGCTGTTCGAGGCCCTGGCCGGTGCCGGCTACGCCCCGGCGCAGTACAAGCTCGGCGGCCTCTACGAGAAGGGCTCCGGGGTGGTGCGCGACCTCTCCCAGGCCAAGCTCTGGTACGGGCGTGCGGCGGAGCAGGGCCATGCCCGCTCCATGCACAACCTCGCCGTGGTCTATGCCGAGAACCCCGCCGCGAACGGCAAGCCGGACTACACCACGGCCTCGCAATGGTTCCGGCGCGGCGCCGAATACGGCATGCGCGACAGCCAGTACAACCTCGCCGTCCTGTACGCGCGCGGCCTCGGTGTGCAGCAGGATCTCGTCCAGTCCTACCTCTGGTTCTCCGCCGCCGCCGCCCAGGGCGACGACGATGCGGGCCGGAAGCGCGACGACGTCGCCGCGAAGCTCTCGCCGAAGGATCTCGTCACGGCGCAGAGCCTGAGCACCGCCTTCAAACCGAAGGCGGCGCTCCCGGCCGTGAACGAGCCCCCCGCGCCGACCGGAACCGGGGTGGACGGATCGATGAGCCTGATCGGCGCTCCGCCCCCCGCCGCGCCGGTGCCGGCGCCGCGCCGCAGCACGGGCGCATGACAGGGACCGCGCATGACAGGGACCGCGCGTGATAGCGACGCGCATGGCCGCTAAGAACGCGGCGCCGCAGCGAAACGGCGTTTCGTAACAACAGCTTGTCCGGGTTTTGGCGAGGCGCCAGCACGTTGGCGGCGTGGCGTCCGGTCGGCGTTCCGGGCCGTCGCAACCGTGTATATGATCGAGATCGATGCGATCCTGCCTCCCGGATCGCGGATAACGGAGCCGGAGATTTGATGGCGCGTGTGACGCCCATACCGACGTCAGCCCTCGTTCTCGGCGTCGCCGGCCTCATTCCCTTTCTGGGTTTCGCGGTTCTCTCCCTCAGCGGCAGCGATGGCGGCCTCGGCAATGTCGGCCTGGCCCCGCGCACCATCCTCTCCACCTACGGCGCGGTCATCGCCTCGTTCCTCGGCGGCATCCGCTGGGGGGCTGCCGCTTCCGGCGGTGCGGGCGGGCGCGACTACGTCATCGCCATCCTGCCGTCCCTCATCGCCTGGGCGGCGCTCGCCTGTCCCGTTCCGTGGGACCTGCGCGTGCTCGGCCTCCTCGTCCTCGGCTGGGGCATCGTCGATCTCGACCTCGTCCGGCGCGGACTCGTTCCGAGCTGGCTCGGGCGTCTGCGGCTCGTCCTGTCGGTGGTGGCCGGCTGCGCCCTGCTGATCGCGGCGTGAGGGTTCAGGGCCGGTCCGGGCTCAGCCGCGCGAGATAGCCCCCGGCTTCCTCCCAGGATTCGGCCGTGCCGGAAAAACCGACATAGCCGTCGGGCCGGACGAGGATCAGCCTGTCGCCGTCGGGCGAGCGTCGCGGTGCCGGCTCGAGCAGGGCGGGAAACCGCGCGGCGAAGGCGGCGCCTCGTTCCGAATCCGCGGCATAGAGGACGAAGAGCGGCACCGATCCGGAACCGGGGGGCTTGCCGTCGTCCTGCGCCGGCGCCCAGCGTATCCCGGCCTCCGGGCCGTGCGACAGCGGGCTGTCGGCATAGGCGATTCCCACCTCGCTCATCGTGGTCGCCATCTTGTCCTGCACGGCATGGAAGCCGAGCATGAACCGGAGCGCGAGGTTGCGCAGTCCCTGCGCCACGGGGTTCGACAGGGTCGCCATGTCGGTGAGCCGGCCGGCATTGCGCAAAACCATGTCGCCGACGGCGTTGCGCTCGGGGCTGTAGCTGTCGAGGAGCGCGGGCGCGGCCTGCTCCCGCTCCACCATCGCCAGTTTCCAGGCGAGGTTGATGGCGTCCTGCATCCCGGTATTCATGCCCTGGCCACCGGCCGGGCTGTGGATATGCGCCGCGTCGCCGGCCAGGACCGCGCGCCCCTGCGCATATTGCGAGACCTTGCGCTCGTTGATGCGGAAATGCGTGAGCCAGACCGGATCGACGACACGGAAGCCGCCCGCGCGCCGGTCCGTCAGGGCCTGTACCGCATCGAGGGTCGGGTCCGGACGCGGATGCGCCGGATCGGTCTTGCCGACCTGCGCGATCACCCGCGCGCGGCCGCCGGGGATCGGGAAGACGACGAGCGGCCCGTCCCGGTGGAGATAGGTCGCGATCTCGTCGCCGGGCGGTGCGCCGTCGCCCTCCAGGCGAATGTCGGCCAGAAGCCAATCGTCCCCCTGGGCCTCTCCCTCGAAGGCGAGATCAAGGCCGTGCCGCACTTTGCTGTGCGCGCCGTCGCAGCCGATGAGCCAGGATGTCGACATGGTCTCCTCCGCACCGTCCGCGTGGCGCAGCGTCGCCTCGACGTGGCCGTCGCCCGTCACGAAGCTCACGAGTTCCACCTCGCGCTCCACTGCTACGCCGAAGGTGGCGAGATGCTCGATCAGCAGGCGCTCGGTCTCCCGCTGCGGGATCATGAGGGCGAAGTTGTAGGCGCTGGCGACGGTGTCGAACCGGATATGGCCGAGGATGCTGCCGGCGCTGCGCAGGGTCGCCCCGTGGGCGCGTAGGCCGGCGTCGAGGAAAGCCTGCCTGCACCCCATCCGGTCCATGAGTTCGAGGGTGCGCGCCCAGACCACGAGGGCCTTCGAGGTCTGCGTCGGCTGCGGGCTCTTGTCGATCAGGCGGAGGCCGATGCCGTATCGGGCGAGTTCGGCGGCGAGGGTGAGGCCGACCGGGCCGGCCCCGACGATGAGCGCGTGAAGCATGACCGTGCCCTGGCTCCGCTGCGATTCGCATTCGCCACCACTGTATCGGCATTCCGGGCTGGGGGCAGCGACGGAGACGAAGACGACCGCGTGGTGGCTTCCGATCGGCTGCGGATTGGCGTCCCTGAGTGCAGCCCTGCTGTTCTCGTTCGCCCTCGACCCGCCGCTTGCCTGACCGAAACGCGACCTCATCCTGAGGCGCCGCGTGAGCGGCCTCGACGGTGCCCTCCAGGACGCGCCGAGCGAACTGGAGCCCTCCTTCGAGGCCTCCGCTGCGCTGCGGCGCCTCAGGATGAGGGGGTTGGTTGGGATGGTCCATACTCCCCGGGTCGTCGACCCATGAACCCGATCAACGACGCCCTTAGATCGGAGAGTACCCCCATGCCGCCGTCGTCGCTCGGCATCGATGGCCGGGCAGAATTTACCGCGCAGGATGCCCCGGCGGCGACAGGGTTTCTATAAGTACCTGACTTAAAACAGGATTTTCCGTCGCGACCAGCGGCGTCGTTCTTTCAATGCAGGCGTGTATCGCTGGGAAAATCGTGCCGCCATGTCCATCGGTCTCAACGGAATATCCGCCCCGGGAGCGAGCTACCCCGTCCGCGCGACATCGTCCGGATCGACGGAGGCGTCGGCGAAGGACGACTTCCTGAAATATGCCAAGATGACGCCCGCCGAGAAGATCCGCGAACAGATCCTCAAGAAGATGGGCCTCACGGAGGAAGCGTTGGCCGGGATGCCGCAGAAGGAACTCGAAAAGATCAACGATGCGATCAAGGAGAAGATCGAGGAACTGGTGAAGCAAGGCCGGGAGAAAATCGTCGGGGCCTTCGCCGACATCAAGGCCTGACGGGACGGCTCCCTATCGGCAGGCGCTCAATCCCGCGCCAGCATCGCCTTGCCGATGGCGAAGACCCGGCCGTCTCCCAGGAGATGCGCGGTGAAGCCGGCCGGAAACAGCGGATCGAAGGCCGGGTTGCGCACGTTGAGACCGCCCGCATAGGCGCCGAAAGCCGGCATCACCAGGCGCTTCCCGTCGGTGACGAAGCAGCGCCGCCGAACCGCCCGGCCACGCATGGCGACCTTGCCGCAGGGATGCAGATGGCCGGCGATCTCGCCCTCCGGCGCATCCGGCAGCGGCTCGTGCCGCAGGGTGAGTCCACCGAGGGCCAGCGTCTCGGCATAGCGCCCGCCGACGCCCTCCGACACGGCATGGTCGTGGTTGCCGGCGATCCAGACCCAGTCCCGGCCTTCCTGCAGGGCGGCGATCATGGCCCGGTCGCCGGGCTCCATCCGCTCGGGGCCGCGCGCATCGTGGAAGGAATCGCCGAGCGCGACGACGCGGGCCGGGTCGAAGCGGGCCACCGCCTCATGCAGGCAGGCCAGGGTCTCGCGGGTATCGTAGGGTGGCAGGAACTGGCCCGAGCGCGCGGCAAAGGCCGAGCCCTTCTCCAGATGCAGGTCGGAGACGATCAGGGTCCGGTGCGCGGCGAGCCACAATCCACCGCAGAGGTCGAGGGTGAGGGCTTCGCCGGCCAGCGTCAGGCCGGGGGTCTTGATGGTCCGTTCGAGTTTCTGGCCGAGCGCCAAGATCGCATCCTCTAATCCGGGAAAGGGGCGCGTCACCCGAGCGCTTCGTCGAGAAGCTGCGCCTCGGCCTCGGCCAGGATCTCGTCCGCGCCTTCGCCGTAGACCTTCTCGCGCCCGATTTCGAGCATGACGGACACGGAGAGCGGCGAGACGCGATCGAGCGCCTTGTGGGTGATTCGCCCCTGGATGCGCCTCAACATCATGCCGAGGCGGGCCACGTCGAGGAGTCCGGTTGCCGCATCCTGCCGGGCGGCGCGCAGGAGCAGGTGGTCGGGCTGGTGCTTGCGCAGCACGTCGTAGACGAGGTCGGTGGACATGGTGACCTGCCGCCCGGTCTTCTTCTGGCCGGGATGGCGCCGCTCAATCAGCCCGGCGATGACGGCGCATTGGCGGAAGGTGCGCTTCATCATGGAGGATTCGTCGAGCCAGGCTTCGAGATCGTCGCCGAGCATGTCCTGGGCGAACAAGTCGGCCAGGAAGCCGGGCTCGCGGGCGATGGCCTCGCTCACGTCGCGGGTCATCCAGACGGCGATGCCGTAATCGTTGGCGGCAAAACCCAGCGGGCGCAGGCGGGCGCGCTCCATGCGCCGGGTGAGCAGCATCCCCAGGGTCTGGTGGGCGAGGCGGCCCTCGAACGGGAACGCCGTGAGGTAATGGCGGCCGCCACGCGGAAACGTCTCCACCAGCAACCCCTCCGGGCCGGGCAGAATCGAGCGCTGGCGCTGGAGCAGGAGGTAATCCGCCACCTGTTTCGGCAGCCGGTCCCATTCGAACGGATCGGCGATGAGGGCGCGGACGCGGGCGGCGAGGAAGGTCGAGAGCGGGAATTTCGCTCCCGCATATGAGGGAATCGCCGGGTCGGTGCCGGGGCCCGCCCGCGTCGCCAGGGCCTCGTCCTCGGACAGGCCCTCGAAGCGCAGCACCTCGCCGGCGAAGAGGAAGGTGTCGCCCGGCGTCAGGGTGTCGGCGAAATCCTCTTCGATCTCGCCGAGCACGCGCCCGCCCTTGGGCAGGATGGCGCCCGGCTTGCCGCGCACCCCGCGGGCGAGGCGCACCTTCACCTTGGCGGATTCGACGATGGTGCCGACATTCATGCGGTATTGCTGGGCGGTCCGCGCATCGCGCACCCGCCACAGCCCGTCCGGCCCGCGCAGGATCTTGGCGAAGCGCTCGTAAGCGCGCAGCGCGTAGCCGCCGGTGGCCACGTAATCGACCACCGCCTCGAAATCCTCCCAGGACAGGGTGGCGTAGGGCGCGGCCGAGACGATCTCGTCGTAAAGCTGCAGCGGGTCGAACGCATCGGCGCAGGCCATGCCGAGGACGTGCTGGGCGAGGACGTCCGGCGCGCCGAGGCGGGCATCCGGCGTGTCCTGGGCCGCCGCCTCCACCGCGTCGAGGGCGGCCTGGCATTCGAGGATTTCGAAGCGGTTGCCGGGGACGAGATAGGCCTTCGACGGCTCGTCCATGCGGTGGTTGGCCCGCCCGATCCGCTGCATGATCCGGCTCGCCCCCTTCGGCGCGCCGATATTCACGACGAGGTCCACATCGCCCCAGTCGATGCCGAGATCGAGGGTGGCGGTGCAGACGATGGCCCGCAATTGCCCCGCCGCCATCGCCGCCTCCACCCGCCGCCTCTGGCTGGCGTCGAGGGAGCCGTGATGGAGCGCGATGGGCAGCGAGTCTTCGTTGATCCGCCAGAGTTCCTGGAAGGTGTACTCGGCCTGGAGCCGGGTGTTGACGAAGACCAGCACCGTCCGGTGCGCCTGGATCAGGTCGTAGATCGCCGGCATCGCCTGTGAGGCGGTGTGGCCGGCCAGCGGCAGGGTCAGGCCGGTATCGAGGAGATGCAGGTCCGGTGCCGCCCCGCCCTTCACCACGACGAGGTCGGCCATGGCAGGCACGGGCTCCCTCCCCCTCGTGGGGAGGGGTAGGGGTGGCTCCGGATATGGCGCGACCTCTCCGGCACCACCCCCGGCCCCTCCCCACAAGGGGGAGGGGGGGCTCGTCTGCGGCACCAGATACCGCCGCAGATCGTCCGGCTCGCGCACGGTGGCGGAGAGGCCGATGGCGGTGAGGTTCGGGCTGAGGCGGTGGAGCCGCGCCAGCCCGAGGGACAGCAGGTCGCCCCGCTTCGAGGTGACCAGCGCATGCAACTCGTCGAGCACCACGCAGGAGAGGTTCGCAAAGAGCTCGGCCGCCTCGCGATGGGCGATGAGCAGGGCGAGCTGTTCCGGCGTCGTCAGCAGGATGTCGGGCGGGCGCTCGATCTGGCGCGTGCGCTTGTGCGAGGGGGTGTCGCCGGTGCGCGTCTCGACCCGGATCGGCAGGCCCATCTCGGCGATGGGCGCTTCGAGGTTGCGGGCGATGTCGACGGCGAGCGCCTTCAAGGGCGAGATGTAGAGGGTGTGGAGCCCACGCGCATTTCGCGACGGCGCGCGCCTGGACAGGGCGACGAGGCTCGGCAGGAAGCCCGCCAGCGTCTTGCCCGCCCCCGTGGGCGCCACCAGCAGGGCCGAGCGCCCGTCGCCGACGATCCGGAGCAACTCGGTCTGGTGCGGCCGGGGTGCCCATCCGCGCGAGGCGAACCAGGCCTCGAACCGCGCGGGGAGGGAGCCCTCAGACAAGAGTCATCAGGCGAGCGCCATGAGGAACCGGTCGATCAGTTCGAGGGCGCGCTCGGTCATGGCGCCGGGATAGCGCACGAAGACGTGGCAGCCGCCGGGATAGATCGCGGTGTGGCCGCCATTGCCGGCCGCCGCCCAGCGCGACGACATGTAGAGCGTGTCGTCCAGCAGCGGATCGTGCGTGCCCACCGAGAACAGGGCCGGGGGCAGGCCCTTCAGCTCGGCATAGAGCGGCGACACGTCGGGGCGGCGCCGGTCGATGCCGTCGCGCACGTAGTCGTTGGCGAAGGTGGTGAGGTCCTGGGTGTTCACCACGAGGCGGGTCTCGCCCCAGTTGCGGACGCTGGGCGTCAGGCCGAGATCGAAGAAGCCGGCATTGAGGTTGGCGCCGCGGAAGGCGCGGGGCAGGTTGTGCCGGTCGCGCAGGCGCAGGAGCGTCATCACGGCGAGATGCGCGCCCGCCGATTCCCCGCCGATGGTGAGCGCCGAGATGCCGAACTCGGCCTTGCCCGGACCGGCGAGCCACAGGGCCGCCGCCTCGCAATCCTCCAAAGCCGCCGGGTAGGGATGCTCCGGGGCGAGGCGATATTCCACGGACAGGCAGACGAAGCCGCAGGCATCGGCGATCCGCTCCAGCCACGGATCCTGCTCGTCGGCGGCACCCCAGACCCAGCCGCCGCGGTGGATGTGGAGATAGGCGCCGCGCAGCTTCTTCCACTTCCGGGCGTCGGGGCGGATCAGCCTCAGGGACAGCGGCCCGTCGGGGCCGTTGATGACCACGGTCTCGGCGCGGGCGCTGCGCGGCATCGCGGGCGAGGCCTGGGTG
>NZ_VRVC01000016.1:0-49601 GCF_008040005.1 Methylobacterium sp. WL19 | reverse complement strand
GCGGCATGCTGCTCGGCAGCGCCCTGTCCAACGCCTTTGCCGGCGGGCATTCGGCCCTCGGCAGCGCGGCGGCGGCAGGCCTTCCCTCGGCCGGTGCCGCGGCCGGTAACGAAGACCTCGGCTCGGCCCTCGGTGGCGGCAACGACTTCCAGGACGCGTCGTTCGACAGCGATCCGGGCGGTGATTTCGGCGGCGACCTGGGCGGCGGCGGCGACGACGATTGGGTGTGAGCCCAACCCGTACCCGTCACCGCGCGTGATGGTTCGCTGACGAGGAAGGCCCGGTGCGTGTCCCCACGCGCCGGGCCTTTTTTATGTGTGTTGGTTACAGGACTTCGACCCGCGTCCCCACGGGCGTGCGTTCATACAGGTCGATGACGTCCTCGTTCATCATCCGGATGCAGCCCGACGACACGGATTGCCCGATCGTGTGCGGCTCGTTGGTCCCGTGGATGCGGTAGAGGGACGAGCCGAGATAGAGCGCCCGCGCGCCGAGCGGATTGGCCGGGCCGCCCGCCATGTGGCGCGGCAGATCGGGGCGGCGCTGCAGCATCTCCGCCGGAGGCGTCCAATCCGGCCATTCGCGCTTCTGGCTGATCGTCTTCATTCCCGACCAGGCGAAACCCGGACGACCGACACCGATGCCGTAGCGGATGGCCTGGCCGCCGGGCTGGACCAGATAGAGAAACTTCGTCCGGGTATCGATGACGATGGCGCCGGGCTTCTGCCGCCCATCGAAGGGGACGACCTGCCGGGCAAAGCGCGGGTCGGGCGTCCGCTCGATCGCCGCGGCCTGCATCTCGGGTGTCGCCTGCGACGGCAGGGCGGCGAGCCGCGTGCGCGCGGGAGCGAGATAAGGATCGATGTCGGGCACACGGTCGCCCGAGTAGAGCACGCGCGGCATCGGCTCGCCGCCATAGCCCTGTGCGGCCGGATGGCGTGGGAGCACCCCGTCATCGGCGAGGCCGGGACGCCTGGCGCGCGGCGGCGTTCCATTGCCCGTCACCAGGAATTCGATGAAGCCGCCACCGTACTGGCCAGCCGAACTCTGAGCCCGTGCGGATCCCCCCGTCACCGCCGTCGCCAGGCAAGCCATGGCGACGCACAAACCGATACGCTTCAACACGCGACTACTCCGGGCCATCATCGTCCTGCCCTCCAGGCTGGCCGGACGGGACGAGAATCGCGTGAAGGAACGTGGTGAATCGTTCAGTCCATTGCGGCTCCATTGGTCGCTTTCAAGAACAGCATGAATCGTCCGTAAAACTGCACACGACCTTTTGTCTGTTGAAGAAATGGCAACCACTTGGTCGCATGGTGGCTCGAAGGCTTCTCGTCTCGGGAGCCGCGTCGTTCGTCAGGACGATGGCGCCCGAGCCACGCGTGCCCGCCATTCGACCCAGTTACTCCTGCCGGCTGATCATCCCCGATGAACATGAAGCGCTACCGCATCGAAGACAGCCTCGGTTTGGCAAGCGTGCGACCCGTCGTGGAGGTCGCGCACGCCAAGGAGCGTTCCGGCTCCGACGACGTGAAGCTCGACGAGATCCTCTCGGCGATCCAGGAGCTTCGCCGCGTCACGCAGACCAGCACGGTCGAGACGATCGAAGCCTGCCGGAAGGAGCTCAACGAGGCCTTCGCCATGCGCTCCGAACTCGACGTGATGAAGGAAGCCATCACCCGGACGAAGAAGGAAATCGCGACGCTCTATCATTCCGAGAATACCGGGAAGGGAATGAAGCGGGTCGCCGGCGAACTCGATGCGGTGGTGGAATCCACCGAGCTCGCCACGAGCACGATCCTCGGCGCGCTGGAAGAGATCGAGACCAATGCGAGCGCATTGCGGGCCATGCGCCATGCCGCGGGCGCCGAGAATGTCGACATGATCCTCGAGCGCGTCATCGTCGCCTACGAGGCCTGCAACTTCCAGGATCTCACCGGCCAGCGCATCAACAAGATCGTGGGCGTGCTCAAGTTCATCGAGGAGCATCTGGACCGCATGATCGAGGCCTGGGGCGGACTCAATTCGTTCAGCGAGATCCTCGGCGTCGTGCCCCAGGGCCCCAGCATCGACGACGAGAGCTCGCTCCTCAACGGACCCAAGCTCGACAGCGACCCGGGCCATGTGGACCAGGGCGATATCGACGCGCTGTTCGATTAAGACGCGAACGCGCCGGCCTTCGGGGGGAGATGGGATCGGGAGCCCCTTCCCTCTCGAATCCCCGGCGCTTAAGTCTCGGGCATGAGCCGTCAGCCCGCGAAAGACCCGTCTTCCCAGCAAGACCTGCCGCCGGATTCGTTCGACGAACGCGAGGATGCGGACGAAACCCCGGAACGCATCGACGACGGCCCCGAGATCGACTTCGATTTCGAGGAAGGCGCGGTCAAGGCCGGCACGGAGATCATCCGCCGGTTCTGGAGCACGCTGCCGTCGGGACCGGGCGTCTACCGGATGTTCGACGAGAAGGGCGACGTCCTCTACGTCGGCAAGGCCAAGAACCTGAAGGCACGGGTCGGCTCCTATGCGAGGGGCCAGGCCCATTCCAACCGCATCGCCCGGATGATCTCGCAGACGGCGGCGATGGAATTCGTCACCACCGCCACCGAGACCGAAGCGCTGCTGCTGGAGGCCAACCTCATCAAGCAGCTGAAGCCCCGCTTCAACGTGCTGATGCGGGACGACAAGTCGTTCCCCTACATCCTGGTCACGGCGGATTCGGAAGCGCCGCAGATCGTCAAGCATCGCGGCGCGAGGCGGCGGAAGGGCAGCTATTACGGCCCCTTCGCCACCGTCTGGGCGGTGAACCGCACCGTCAACGCGCTCCAGCGCGCCTTCCTGCTGCGCACCTGCACCGACAGCTATTACGAGAACCGCACCCGGCCCTGCCTGCTCTACCAGATCAAGCGCTGCGCCGGCCCCTGCACCGGTGAGATCGCCCTGCCGGAATATCAGGCGCTCGCCGAGAATGCGAAGGGCTTCCTCTCGGGCAAGTCCAACGCGGTGAAGGACCGCATGCGCGAGGAGATGCAGGACGCCTCGGAGAAACTCGAATTCGAGCGCGCCGCCCGCTTTCGCGACCGCATCTCCGCCCTCTCGGCGATCCAGGGGACGCAAGGGGTCAACACGCAGGGCGTCGAGGAGGCGGATGTGTTCGCCCTCGACGAGCAGGCCGGCCAGTTCTGCATCGAGGTCTTCTTCTTCCGCAACTTCCAGAACTGGGGCAACCGCGCCTATTTCCCGAAGGCCGACCGCTCCATGACGCCGGACGAGGTGCTCGCCTCCTTCATCAGCCAGTTCTACGACGACAAACCGGCGCCCCGGATCGTCCTCGTCTCCCATGCCATCGAGGATGCGGAGCTGATGGCGGCCGCCCTGTCGAGCCGTGCCGAGAACCGGGTGGAAGTCCACCAGCCCCAGCGCGGTGAGCGCAAGGCGCTGGTGGAATACGCCCAGCGCAACGCCAAGGAGGCCCTGGCCCGCAGGCTCGCCGACACCGCCTCGCAGGGCAAGCTGCTGGTGGCCCTCGGGCAATCGTTCGGATTGCCCGCGCCACCCCGCCGCATCGAGGTCTACGACAATTCCCACATCATGGGCACGAACGCGGTGGGGGGCATGATCGTCGCCGGCCCCTCGGGCTTTGCCAAGACGCATTACCGCACCTTCAACATCAAGTCCGAGGAGCTGACGCCGGGCGACGATTTCGGGATGATGAAGGAGGTGCTGCAGCGCCGCTTCAAGCGCCTCGTCAAGGAGAACCCGCGCACGCCCAACGAGGCGGCTTTGGCGGCCAGCGAAGGCGGCGTTCCCGAGCCGGTCCCCGAACCGGACGGCGACACCATGCCGGCTTGGCCCGATCTTGTCCTCATCGACGGCGGCAAGGGCCAGCTCGAAGCGGCACGCACCGCGCTGGAACAGCTCGGTGTCACCGACGTCGCCCTCGTCGGCATCGCCAAGGGCCGTGACCGCGATGCGGGGCGCGAGACCTTCTTCGTGCCCGGAAAGGCTCCGTTCAAGCTGCCGCCGCGCGATCCGACCCTCTACTTCGTCCAGCGCCTGCGGGACGAGGCCCATCGCTTCGCCATCGGCACGCACAGGGCCAAGCGCAAGCGGGAGATGATCAAGAACCCCCTCGACGAGATCGCCGGCATCGGCCCGACCCGCAAGCGCGCCCTCCTCCACCATTTCGGGACGGTGAAGGCGATCCAGCGCGCGTCGTTGGAGGATCTGGCGACCACACCCGGCGTCAACGCGGCCACGGCGCGGGCGGTGTATGATTACTTCCAGGCCGGAGGGTGAGCGCGAAGCCCGCCTGTCAGGTTGCGTCGGTATCCGAATCGTCGTCAGACCGGCGATACAGAGCCTCGTAATCCCTCCCGCCATAGAAGACGTTGGTGATACGAACGCTATCGTCCTCGACCAGAAAAGCGATCACGGCGCAACGCTCGAACGGCACCGTGCGAAGGCCGGGTGCGAGGTCGTCACGGAGTCGACCGGCACGGGGCGCATCTCCGATCCGATCACATCGCGCCTTGATGCGTCGTACGAACGACGCGGCGACTGACGTGTTTCCGCTCGCTTGGCGAACGAGACGGAAAATGTCGGCAAGGTCGTCCAGCGCGTCCGGCCGGAAGTAGACCGCGAGTCTACGCACCGGAAGTCTCGGTCCCCTCGTCGGCGAACAGGCGAGCCAGGTGCCGGTCCGCGTCCGTCGTCGTCAGGTCCGGCCGCGGGTCATCGAGGGACCGGCGAACACGAGACCGTATCTCGCTCAGACGCCCGGCATCTTCCATCCGTTGCCGTTGCCAGAGACGGACCGCGTCACGCATGACTTCGCTCGTCGATGTGTAATCTCCCGCCTCGATGCTTTCACGCACCGCACGAAGGAGCTCGGGCGTCATGGTAATGCTGATCTCGTCTGCGGACGGCATGCGCGGACATCCTGCTCAATCCGCCCATCGGTAGCATAGAATCGGACCCGGCACATTCGCAGCGCAATGCGCCCGGCGCGACGACAGAGGCGGTATGAAAGCGGTATGGCCGTTTGCATCATCGCGGTTGACCCCTCCCCCCCGGCCATGGTTTCACCGCGTCGATGACTGTCCTCCCCCTCCGACGCCGGTCACCGGCCTGGACGCTGGCGAATTGCCTGACCTACGGGCGGCTGGTCGCCGTCCCCGTGGTCGTGGCGCTGTTGTATTGGCCGGACGAGCATGCGGCGCGGTTCGCGGCGCTCGGCGTCTTCATCGCCGCGGCCATCACCGATTATCTCGACGGTTACGTCGCCCGGACCTACGATCAGAGCTCGGCCCTGGGGCGGATGCTCGATCCGATCGCCGACAAGCTCCTCGTCGCCGCCTGTCTGCTGATGCTGGTGGCCGACAAGACGATTCACGACTGGAGCCTGTGGGCGGCCATCGTCATCCTGTGCCGCGAGATCCTCGTGTCGGGCCTGCGCGAATATCTGGCGGAGTTGAAGGTCAGTCTTCCCGTGAGCCGCGTGGCCAAGTGGAAGACCACCCTTCAGCTCGTGGCGATCGGTTTCCTCGTGGCCGGCAGGGCGGGGGAAACGATCCTGCCCCATACCGTCTTTGCCGGAGTCGCCCTGCTCTGGGTCGCCGCGGCCCTCACGCTCTACACGGGCTACGACTATATGAGAGCCGGCATCCGGCACGTGATGGACGATCCGCGCTGACCCGCCGATGCCGCAGCCGGAAGGGCAGATGATGAAGCTCGTGTATTTCGCCTGGGTGCGCGAACGCATCGGCAAGGCCGAGGAGACCGTGGACCTGCCGGCCGGGACCGAGACGGTGGCCGACCTCGTCGGCTGGCTGTGCGGTCGGGGCGAGGAATACGCCTATGCCTTCGAGAATGCCGGTATCGTGCGGGCGGCGATCGATCGGGTCCACGCCAAGCCGGATGCCGCCATCGCGGGTGCCACCGAGATCGCGTTCTTCCCGCCGATGACGGGCGGCTGAGCGGCCGCTCGCCGGATCTCTCGCGAGGGCGAGCTTATCGATGACCACCGTGATTCGCGAGTTCCAGGACGGCGATGCCGAAGCGGTGGTGGCTCTCTGGCACGCTGCCGGAATCTCTCGGCCATGGAACGATCCGGCCAGGGACATCGCCTTCGCCAGGCGCGATCCGCATTCGACGATCCTGTTGATCGAGCGCGAGGCGGCCGTCGCCGCCACCGCCATGGTGGGCGAGGACGGGCACCGGGGCTGGGTCTACTACGTCGCCGTCGACCCGCTTCTTCGCGACCTCGGCCTGGGCAGGGCGATCATGGAGGCGGCCGAGCGGTGGCTGATCGCCCGCGGCGTCTGGAAGGTCCAGCTCCTCGTGCGCGAGGAGAATGGCGCGACCCGCCATTTCTACGAACATCTCGGCTACCGCGACACCCGGACGATCTGCCTCCAGAAAGTCATCGGCGAGAATGCGGGCTGAGCGGGTCGAGGCTCACAACGCCGCGCGGCTCGCTCACTTCCTGCCGAGAGCCGCGCTGAAGGCGGCGAGGTTGCTGCGCATCATCGCCGCGTAGCTGGCCGCAGGACCATCGGGACCCGACAGGGCGTCGGAATAGACCTTGCCGCCCACCGTGGCACCGCTCTCCCGCGAGATCTGCTGCATCAGGCGTGGGTCGGCCACGTTCTCCAGGAAGACCGCCGGGATCTTGTCGCGCCGGATCTGGCGGATGATGCGGGCCACATCCTTCGGGCTCGCCTCGCTGTCGGTGGAGACGCCCTGGGGCGCGATGAAGTCGAGCCCGTAGGCGGCGGTGAAATAGCCGAACGCATCGTGCGTGGTGATGATCTTGCGGTGCTCGGGGGGAATCGCCGCGATGGCCGCGCGGATATCGGATTCCAGGCCCGCGAGGGTGGCGAGATAGGCTTTCGCGTTCGCCGCGTAGTCGCCGGCGTGATCGGGATCGATCGTCGCCAGCCCGTCGCTGATATTGGCGATGTAGATCCGCACATTGGCGATACTCTGCCAGGCATGGGGATCGTCGTGATGGGCGTGTCCCGCATGCCCTCCGCCATGGTCGTCGTCACCTTCGATGGGCTTCACACCCTTGGTGGCGACGATGACGGGGGCCTTCGTCCCGGACGCCTTGATCAGCCTGTCGAGCCAGCCTTCCAGACCGAGGCCGTTGACCACGACCAGATTGGCGGCGGTGAGTTTGCGCGCATCCCCGGGGGCCGGGTTGTAGCCATGCGCGTCGGCATCGGGGCCGACCAGCGTCGACACTTCGACCCGGTCGCCGCCCACCTGCTTCACGAGATCACCGAGGATCGAGAATGTCGCCACCGCCTTCAGCGGTTCGGCGGCATCCGCCTTATTCCCGAACGGGGAGACGGCCAGCAGGAAGCCGAAACAGGCCGCTGCAGCCGATGTCACGATATGGCGCCTCGATTGCATTCGTCTCGCTCCTTGACCACACATCCGCCGGATGCCGATCCAGTGCCATCCGCTCCCCCACCCCAGGACGCGTCTGCCCGGCGACGAAGGCGATGCTCGCCGTGCGATGCGTCACACGACCGAAAAGCGGCGGGATGGTGCACTCGGCCGGCACCCGATGTACGGCTGCATTCTCTAGTGTAACAGTATCACATTGCCAAGGCGGAGAGCGTCGCTTGATCTTCCCCTCATCGCCCGGCAAACCCCCGTCTGAATGCCGGGCGCCTGCCCGCGCGCCAGACAACGGATGATCATGGGCCGTAGGCCGCTTCTCAGGGGTGACACCCTTCCCCTCATCGGCCGTGTCTGGCGCGACTGGCTGCGGCCCCACCGGGCGACCCTCGCCGTCGTCCTGGTGCTGATCGCCATCATCGGGGTCGCGACGGGGCTGTATCCCGCCCTGATCAAGGGCGCCTTCGACGCTTTCGACCACAAGGACCCTGCCGCCCTCACCTATGGGCCGATCATCGTCATCGCCATCACCTCGATCCGGGGCTTTGCCCTGTTCGGCCAGACGGTGCTCACCAACCGGGTGGTGACCCGCGTCGAGGCCGACATGCAGGCGGCACTCTATGGGCATCTCATCGATTCCGACCTCGCCCAGCTCGGGCGGGAGAGCCCGGCGGCCTTCACCCAGCGCTTCACCACGGATTTCGCCTTCATCAAGGAGGCACTGACGCGCATCTCCACGGTGCTCCTGCGCGATCTCGCCATGCTGATCGCCCTCGTCGTCGCGCTGCTGTGGATGGACCCGGTGCTCACCCTGGTGGCGGCGGTGGTCGTGCCCTTCGTCGCCGGCCCGATCGGCCGCATCGGTAAGAAGCTGAGGCGGGTCTCCACCACCACGCAGGAGCAGATGGGCCTCACGGCGAGCCTCATCACCGAGAGCCTGCAGGGCGCCCGCATCGCAAAGACCTACGCCCTCGAATCCTACCTGAAGGGCCGGGCTTCCGGCGCCTTCGACAATGTCCGCCGCCTCAAGATGAAGGCGGCCAATGCCCGCGGACGCCTCGATCCGCTGATGGAGATCGGCGGGGGGGTCGCGGTGGCGGCGGTGCTGGTTCTGGTGGGCCAGCGCGTCATGTCCGGCGACCGGACGGTGGGCGATTTCACCGGCTACGTCGCCGCCCTGCTCCTGGCCGCGCAGCCTGCCCGCGCCCTGGGCACCCTCAACGCCATCCTTCAGGAAGCCGGCGCGGCTCTGCAGCGTTACTTCGCGCTGATGGACGAGGCGCCGCGCATCCGCGAGAAGCCCGATGCCGTGCCGCTGGTCATCACCGGCGGAGAGATTCGGTTCGAAGGCGTCCGCTTCCGCTATCGCGAGGACGCGCCGGCCCTGGAGGGAATCGACCTCACCGCTCCCGCAGGCGCCACCGTCGCCCTGGTCGGGCGCTCGGGCTCCGGCAAGTCGTCCCTGCTCAACCTCGTTCCGCGTCTCTACGACGTGACCGGAGGCCGCGTGCTCATCGATGGCGCGGATCTGCGCGACGTGACGATCCCCTCCCTGCGCGCGGCCGTGGCGGTGGTCTCCCAGGAGGTGGTGCTGTTCGACGACACGGTCGCCGCCAATATCGGGTTCGGCCGTCCCGGTGCGACCCGCGCCGAGATCGAGGCCGCCGCGGAAGCCGCCGCCGCACACGGCTTCATCAGCCGGCTGAACGAGGGCTACGAGTTCCGCGTCGGCCCCTCCGGCGGACGCCTATCGGGAGGCGAGCGCCAGCGCATCTCCCTGGCCCGCGCCTTCCTCAAGGACGCGCCGATCCTGCTCCTCGACGAGGCCACGAGCGCCCTCGATTCCGAATCCGAGCGTTTGGTCCAGGGCGCGCTGCTGCGCCTGATGCAGGGGCGGACCACCCTCGTCATCGCGCACCGCCTCTCCACCGTGCGCGATGCCGGCTTGATCGTGGTCATGGAAGCCGGCCGCATCGTCGAGACCGGAACGCACGACGCCCTGATCGCCTCGCAGGGCGGCTATGCGCGCCTGCACCGGATGCAATTGTCCAACGATGCGGACGAACCGGCCTTCGCCCCCTGATCCGCATCCCGCGCGTTGAGGCCCTACGATTCCTCTGACGCGAGACGAGTGCCGGCATGGCAGGACAGGCTTTCGGACGGACGAAGGACGGTAGCCCCGTCTCGCGATACAGGCTCGCCCGGTCCCGCCTGCGTGTCGACATCCTCGATTACGGCGGCGTGATCGGCCGGATCGATACGCCCGACCGCGAGGGCAATTGGGCCAACGTCGTCCTGGGCGCCCGTGAGGTGGCGGGCTACGAGGCGAGCGACGCGCATTTCGGCGCCATCATCGGCCGCTACGCGAACCGCATCGCCGGGGGGCGCTTCAGCCTCGACGGACACCAATGCCAGTTGCCGCTCAATGCCAGCGGCAACACCATGCATGGCGGGGAGAACGGCTTCGACCGGCGCATCTGGCGGGTGATCCGGTCGGACGGTACCTCCCTGGTCCTCGGCTATCGCTCGGTCGACGGCGAAGAGGGCTTCCCCGGCACTCTCGATGTGGAAGTCGCTTACTCCCTCAGCGGCGACGAGACCCTGCGGATCGACTACACGGCCCGAACCGACCGGCCGACCATCGTCAACCTCACCAACCACAGCTACTTCAACCTCTCCGGCGAGGGCTCCGGCGACGTGATGCAACATCGGATCGCCATCGCGGCGGAGCATTACCTCCCCACCGATGCCGGACAGATTCCCACGGGCGAGATCAGGCCCGTGGCGGGCACCGCCTTCGATTTTCGCGAGCCCGAAGCCCTGGGCACCCGCATCCGCGACGCGGATCCGCAGCTCGCTCTGGCGCATGGCTACGACCACACCTTCGTCCTGCGCGACCCCGGCCGCCTGCGGCACGCGGCCTCCGCCCACGATCCGTCGAGCGGGAGACGGCTCGCCATCGCCACCACCCAGCCGGGCTTGCAACTCTACACCGCCAACATGCTCGACGGCACGGTGGTCGGGTCCGGCGGGCGGCTGTACCGCGCCGGCGACGCGGTCTGTTTCGAGGCGCAGGGGTTCCCCGACGCACCGAACCGGGCGAATTTTCCCTCGACGACGCTCCGCCCCGGTGAGGTCTTCACGGCGACGACGACCTATCGGTTCAGCGCAGACTGACACGCCGCTTGTCATCGCCCGACGCGGCGGTCGCTTGACTCGGGTTCTTTTATGTCTGTAATTTCTGTCATGACAGAAATTACAGACACTCCCGAAAGGCTCCCCGTGGCGGTGGAGCGCTTCATCCTCCACTGGGGCGATCTCGGCGGGCAATGGGGCGTCAACCGCTCCGTCGCCCAGATTCACGCCCTGCTCTACCTGTCGGACAAGCCCCTGGCGGCGGAGGAGATCGCGGCGACGCTGGGCATCGCACGCTCCAACGTCTCGACATCGCTCAAGGAACTGTCCGGCTGGAACCTGATCCGGCGCGTCCCCGTGCTGGGCGAGCGCCGTGATCACTTCGTCGCCGAGACCGACCTGTGGGAGATGGTCACGCGCATCGCCGCCGGCCGCAAGGAGCGCGAGATCGATCCGGCGATCGCGGCCCTGCGCACCTGCGTGGCGCAGGCCGAGGGCGATCCGACCATCGGTGCCGTCGCCTCCCGCCGCCTCAAGGCGATGCTCGAATTCACCGAGACCATGGACCGCTGGCACAGCCAGATGCTGGGCGTTCCGCACGCGACCCTCGCCAAGCTGATCCGCCTCGGCAGCCGGATCGTGCGCTTCCTGCCCTCCAAGCCCGAAGGCTGAACCGGGGAGCCGCGATCATGATCATGACGGCATTGAGGGGGCCTTCCGTGGGAGGCACGGCGCCTCCCATCGGCGAAAGCCCGGTAATCGCCCGTGCGCACGAGGCCGACCTCCGCGACCTGCGGTTCCGCAGCCTGATCGCGGACGAGGACTGGACCACGCTGTCGCCCGCGATCAGGCGGCGCTTCACCAAGCGGCTCCGTCCTGGCACCAGCGCCGTCTATGTCGGCCACGTGGTCGAGACCCGGATGAGCCGCCTCGGCTGGCTCCTGGCACAGGCCGCCCGCCTCATCGGCGGTCCGCTGCCGACCTCCAGGGGGGCCGGCCTCGCCAGCGTCGTCTCCGTCACCGAAGACCGGTCGGGAGGCGGGCAGGTCTGGACGCGGCTCTACGCCAGGCCCGGCGGATTTCCCCAGACGATCAACTCGGCGAAGCGCTTCGGCGGGCCGACCGGCCTCGAAGAGCATGTGGGCGGCGGCCTCGGCATGAGCCTCGATATCGCCGTCGTCGAGGGCCGGCTGGTTTTCTCCAGCCGGCGCTACTTCCTCCGGCTGTGGCGATGGCATCTGCCGCTACCCGGTTTCCTGACGCCGGGCAGCCTCACCGTGACCCACGGCGAGACCGGTGCGAACCGCTTCGCCTTCAGCCTCACGATCCGCCACCCCTGGTTCGGCACGCTGATCCGCCAGGAGGCGGAGTTCCGCGACGTCGTCGACGCCTGATCCATCACGCGGGAGACCCGACATCATGACCTCGACCCTGCTCTGGTCGCTGATCGCCGTGCAGATCGCCATGGGAGCGTTCGACACGCTCTACCACCACGAACTGACCGAGCGCCTCGCCTGGCGCCCGTCCCAGCGCGGGGAACTGCGCCTCCATGCCGTGCGCAACTGGCTCTATGCCTTGCTCTTCCTCACCCTCGGTTTCGCCGAGCCGAAGGGGCTGCTCGCCTGGGCCATCATGGGCGTTCTCATCGTCGAGGTCGTCATCACGCTGATGGATTTCGTGGAAGAGGATCTGAGTCGGCGCCTGCCGGCCACGGAGCGGGTGAACCACACGCTCCTGGCGCTGAATTACGGTGCGATCCTCGTCCTCATTCTGCCGGTGCTGCTCGGCTGGGCCGGCGAGGCCACGGGCATTGCCTGGGTCAGCCACGGCGCCTGGAGCGTTCTCGCCCTCGCGGCCTCGCTCTCCGTCGCGATCTTCGGCCTGCGCGACTGGTTCGCCGCCGGGCGGTCCGAGCGCCTGGGCCTGCCCTCCCCGGCCGGGCTCGCGGACATGCTCGCTCCGGCGCGGACGATCCTGGTGACGGGCGCCACCGGCTTCGTCGGCCAGCGCCTCGTGGCGAGCCTCGTGGCGGCCGGCCACGAGGTGACGGTCCTGACCCGTGACGGGGCGAAAGCCGCGGCACTGCCCGCGCCGTTGCGGATCGTCACTGCCCTCGACCAAGTGCCGGACGACGCGAGGCTCGATGCCATCGTGAACCTCGCCGGCGAACCGATCGCCGACGGGCTGTGGACGCGTGCCAAGCGCCGCGCGATCCTCGCATCGCGCCTGAGGATGACACGCGGGCTCGCCAAACTGGTGGCCCGCCTCGACCGGCCACCGACCGTCGTCGTCAGCGGCTCGGCCGTCGGATGGTACGGCCTGCGCGGAGATGAGAGCCTCACCGAATCGAGTCCGGCGGCTCCGGCCTTCACCCAAAGGGTGTGCGAGGCCTGGGAGCGGGAAGCGATGGCGATCGCGGCCCTCGGCCCACGGGTCGTCCTTCTACGCACCGGGTTGGTGCTCGGAATCGAGGGCGGCCTCCTGGCGCGGCTTCTCATGCCGTTCGAGTTCGGTCTCGGGGGACGGATCGGCTCCGGCCGGCAATGGATGTCGTGGATTTCCCGCGACGACCTCGTCCGCCTGATCTGCCACATCATCGCGACGCCGACCCTGCATGGGCCGGTGAACGGCACCGCGCCTGAGCCGGTCCGGAATGCCGATTTCGCCGCCTCCCTGGCGCGGCAGCTCCACCGCCCGGCGATCGTCCCGCTTCCGGCGCGGCTCCTGCGCCGGCTGGGCGGCGACTTCGCCGAGGAGATGCTCCTGGGCGGGCAGAGGGTGCTGCCCGAGAAAGCGCTCGCCAGCGGGTTCGCCTTCCGGCATGCCCAGCTGGAATCGGCACTCGGATCCATTCTGGGCCGGAATGTCGTGCGGGAGGCGGAAGCCCGATCCTCGCGGGCCGTCGTCCATGCGGGCGAATGACCGGCATCGGAACGCGGCGCGCGGCTCCCTTTCGTGATGGAGCGAACCCCTGATCACCGCCCTCGTCTATACCGGCGCCGCTTTGGCCGAGATCGCCGGGTGCTTCGCCTTCTGGGCCTGGCTGCGGCTCGGCCGGTCGGCCTGGTGGGCGCTGCCGGGTACGGTGTCCCTCGTCCTCTTCGCCGTGCTGCTCACCAGGGTGGAGAGCGACGCGGCGGGCCGGGCCTATGCCGCCTATGGCGGCGTCTACATCGCCGCCTCGATCCTCTGGCTCTGGCTCGCCGAGAGCCAGAGGCCGGACCGGTGGGATATGACCGGTGCCGCGATCTGCCTCGTCGGCACCGGGATCATCCTGTTCGCGCCGCGCGCCTGACGGCACACGTCACATCTCGTGCGGATCGGGCTCCACCAGGATCTCGCGTTTGCCGGCATGGTTCGCAGAGCCGACGATGCCCTCGACCTCCATGCGCTCCATGAGCGAGGCGGCGCGGTTGTAGCCGATCTGCAGGCGGCGTTGGATGTAGCTGGTGGAGGCCTTCTTGTCCCGCATGACCACCTGCACCGCCTGGGCGTAGAGATCGCCGCCGCTCTCGCCGAAGCTGCCCTGGTCGAAGACCGCGCCGTCGACCTCGATCTCGTCGATCGCGCCCTTGGCCGATTTCCCGCCGCCCTTCGAACCCTTGTCGTCGTCCTCGCCATCGTCGGCGGTGACGGCCTCGAGATAGGACGGCCTGCCCTGGCGCTTCAGGTGGGCGACCACGCTCTCGACCTCCGAATCAGAGCAGAACGGGCCATGGACGCGGGTAGTGCGCCCGCCGCCGGCCATGAACAGCATGTCGCCCTGGCCCAGCAGCTGCTCGGCGCCCATCTCGCCGAGGATCGTACGGCTGTCGATCTTGGACGTGACCTGGAAGGAGATCCGGGTCGGGAAGTTCGCCTTGATCGTGCCGGTGATCACGTCCACCGACGGGCGCTGCGTCGCCATGATGAGGTGGATGCCCGCCGCGCGCGCCATCTGCGCCAGACGCTGGATCGCCCCTTCGATGTCCTTGCCCGCCACCATCATCAGGTCGGCCATCTCGTCGACCACGATGACGATGTAGGGGAGCGGATTGAGATCCATCTCCTCGGTCTCGTAGACCGCCTCGCCGGTTTCGCGATCGAATCCGGTCTGGACCGTGCGGGTCAGGACCTCGCCGCGCCCACGGGCCTCGGCGAGGCGCGCGTTGAACCCGTCGATGTTGCGCACACCGACCTTCGACATCTTCTTGTAGCGCTCCTCCATCTCGCGCACGGCCCATTTGAGGGCGATGACCGCCTTCTTCGGGTCGGTGACGACGGGGGAGAGCAGGTGCGGGATGCCGTCATAGACGGAGAGTTCCAGCATCTTGGGATCGACCATGATCAGGCGGCACTCTTCCGGCTTCATCCGGTAGAGCAGGGACAGGATCATCGTGTTGATCGCCACCGACTTGCCCGAGCCCGTGGTGCCGGCAACGAGCAGATGGGGCATCTTGGCGAGATCGGCGATGATCGGTTCGCCGCCGATATTCTTGCCGAGGCACAAAGCGAGGCTCTGCTTCGTCTCGACGAAATCCGCCGAAGCGAGGAGTTCGCGCAGATACACGGTCTCGCGCCTGGCATTGGGCAATTCGATGCCGATGGCGTTGCGGCCGGGCACCACCGCCACGCGGGCCGAGACCGCCGACATGGAGCGGGCGATATCGTCCGAGAGGGAGATCACGCGGCTCGACTTGGTGCCTGGCGCCGGCTCCAGTTCGTAGAGCGTGACCACCGGGCCGGGGCGCACGGCGAGGATGTCGCCGCGCACGCCGAAATCGCTGAGGGTGGCCTCGAGCAGGGTCGCATTCTGCTCCAAGGCTTCCGTCGAGACCTGGCTCGCCAGGGACAGGCCCGGCGCCTCGCCGAGCAGGTCGAGGGGGGGATGGGAATAGCTCTCCGCGCCATAGGCCGGCGCGGGAGATGCGCGCCGGATCGGTGCCGGAGCGGGGGACGGTGCCACCGGGGCGACACGGGAGCGCGGCACCGGCGCCGATGCCACCGGTTCTTCGGGAGCGTAGAACTCCTCGCCGCCATCGTCCGGCTCGTCGTCGTGCAGGATCGGCTCATGGAGGGGACGGCGGGTGACCGGCCGGGTCTCCGCCACGGGCTGCGGCTCGAAGACAGGTTCGCGACGCGCCGAGGCGGCATCGCCTCTCGGCTGGTGTCCCGCGTCCTGCGGCACATGGGTCGACCATGGCGCGTCGTCCGCGTCCGAGAAGGCGCGGCGCGCGGCGAGCGCCGGCGAGGCGCCGGCATAAGCGAGTTCGGTGGCCGCCGCCGCCCGGTCGGCACGCCACTCGGCGATCCGTCTGGCGATGGCGGTCCGGCCGCCCATCAGGAGATGCGCCAGGGTGCCGAGGGAGACGATGCCGAGGCTCGGCTCGTCCTCCTCGTAACGGCCGTCATGCCGGGCGGAGGGTTGCGGCCGCTGGCTGGACGCGGACGGAGCGGGCTGATCGTAGGATTCCTCCTCCGGCTCGGCTCCGGCGCGGCAGGCGCCGGTGAGGCACAGGATCGCCACCGCCGCGAAGGCGAAACCGACGAGGGCCGTGGCCGGGGACGCGATGGCGCCGACGATGAGCCGCGCGGTGTGGATCAGGGCATCGCCGGCCACGCCGCCGAGCCCGGTGGGCAGGGGCCAGCGGGCGGTGGGCGGCAGCGCGCTCGCTACCGCGCTCGCGGCGAAGAAGCCGATGATCCAGAGGGTGATCCGCAGGCCGCCCCGGGGCAGTTCCCGGGACCGCATGAGTTGGACGCCCCAGAAGGCGGGCGGCAGGGCGAAGGCCAGGGAACCGAGGCCGAGGAGCTGCATCGCCAGGTCCGACACCACCGCGCCGCCGGTGCCGAGCACGTTGTGCGCAGCATGGTCGGTGGCGTGGTTGATGCTCGGATCGTCGATGGACCACGTCGCCAGGGCGACCGTGAGCGCGGTCGCGCCCGCGAACAGGAGAAGACCGCCCATCTCCGTCATCCGCTTCGCCAGGAACGGCCTGAAGCTGTCGACGAAAGTGTCGTAGGGCGATGCGGAACGGCGGAGCGAGCGCATACGGGACCAGACGCAGGGAGAAACGATCCGGTAACGCTATGTCGACCGAGTTAACGGCTGTTTAAGGCTTAGAGATCGTTAGCACGGCCCGCACAGATGTCCGTGTTTTCGAACGCTTTCACGACTCGCCTCGTCAGATCCGGTCCGTGCCGCCAACGGAGAAAGGCCCCGGATCGCTCCGGGGCCTTTCTTCGTCCATCGCTGAGCTTGGCGCTTAGCGGAAGAGGTTCAGGAGACCGCCCGGCTCGGCGTAGATGCCGGGAGCCGCAGTCGAGGTCTGGAAGGTGATGGAGCCGATGACGGCATCGCCGCACCACTTGGAGGTCCCGCCGTTGTTGAAGCCGCGGTAGTCGCCGGTGAAGTTGAAGCAGTCGGTCTTGCTCAGGTTGGTGTTGTGGTAGCGCACATCGAGGACGATGTTCTTGTAGGTGTAGGACAGGCCGACGTTCCCGTAGAGGTAGCTCGGCAGGTTGAAGGCGATCTGACCGGTGGCGGAGGTCTTCGCGGCGGTCAGGAAGTAGTAGCCGAGCTCGGACGAGATCGAGAAGCCACCGGAATAGGCCTCGGGCAGGAACGAGAACCAGTTGGCCGGCAGGGTATAGGCGGCGGTGCCGGAGGTGTAGGTGCCGTTGGCGTGCTGGCCGAGGAAGTTCGGCGAGTAGAACACGTTGAGGCCGAGGGTCAGCGAGTCCGTCGCGGTCCAGGTGCCCTTGGCGGCGTATTCCATGAAGTCGGTGTTGGCGGTGGTCAGGAACGCGCCGCCCGGGCCCAACAGGCGCTTCTCATTGGGGTAGAAGTAGTAGAGCACGCCGAGATCGAGGGCGAACTTGTCGAAGGTCGGGCGGATACCGGCGGCGAGATCGAACTCCATGTCGGGCTGCGTGGGCAGGCGGGTCTGGTAGGTGGCGAGGCCGGTATAGGCGAAGCCGCCGAAATACTGGGCCTCGAAGAAGGACTGGTAGCTGCCCTGGCGGTTCGACTGCGACACACCGCGGAAGTTGTAGTCCGTCTGGTAGCGCGAGCCGAACGAGAATCCGATCAGCGGATCGGGCGCCTTCGCCTCGACCGGCATGGTCTTCGGCGCGGCAAGGTCGGCGGCGTTGACGCTGCCAACGCTCAGGAACGCGGCGAGGGAAGCGGCAGTCCCCAGTGCGGTTAGCTTCAGTGTCATCAGAGTTCAGCCCCAGTTATTCTGTGATTTGCAAGTTGCCAAATCCGGCCGAGCTTCGCAAAACTAACTTTGATGCAATTGCCCATGAAATAGGCAAATACGGCCGTTCGCGGGACTTGCCATGGGGGTGTTGCATTCGCATCACATTTTCGCCCCAGTCCGCCAGCGGGAGCCGGCTCTGCCTCACGGTCGGGGGCGTCGATGCGGCTCTCGACGGCTGCCACGGACATGAGAAAGGCCCCGGTCGCATGGCGACTGGGGCCTCTCGGTTCGGTTGAGATGGTGTCTAGGCGGGATCAGTAGTTGTAGGCGCGCTCGCCATGGTCGGCGATGTCGAGGCCTTCGCGCTCTTCGTCCTGGGTCACGCGCAGACCGATGGTCAGGTCGACGAGCTTGTACAGGATGGCGGAGCCGATGCCGGACCACAGGATGGTGAAGCCGACGGCCTTACCCTGGGCCAGGAGCTGCGCCGCCATGTCGTAGGCGCCGACAGCGAGTTCGCCGGGCTTGCTGGTGTAGTCGGGGATGCCTACGCCGCCGAAGTCCGGGCTCACCAGGATGCCGGTGGCCAGGGCGCCGAGGATGCCGCCGATGCAGTGGACGCCGAAGACGTCGAGGGAGTCGTCGTAACCGAGGGCGTTCTTCACCGTGGAGCACATGATGAAGCAGGCGCCGCCGGCGACGAGGCCGAGGACGATCGAACCCATCGGACCGGCGAAGCCGGCGGCGGGCGTGACGGCGACGAGGCCGGCGATGGCGCCCGACAGCATGCCCAGGAGCGAGGGCTTGCCCTTGAGCATCCACTCCACGAACAGCCAGGAGACGGCGGCTGCGGCGGTGGCCACGAAGGTGTTGATCATGGCCAGACCCGCGGAGCCGTTGGCTTCGAGGTTCGAACCGGCGTTGAAGCCGAACCAGCCGACCCAGAGGAGCGAGGCGCCGATGGTGGTCATGGTCAGCGAGTGCGGGGCGAGGAGGTCACGGCCGTAGCCGATACGCTTGCCGAGCATCAGGCAGCCGACGAAGCCGGCGATACCCGCATTGATGTGCACGACGGTGCCGCCGGCGAAGTCGAGGGCGCCCCACTTGAAGATCATGCCCGCATCGGCGTTGACCGCGTCGAGGGCGGCCTGCGCCGTCGCCTTGGAGGCGTCGTCGGTGGCTGCGGCCAGGGCCTTGGCGGCGTCGCCGACGAGGTCGGGACCACCCCAGTACCAGACCATGTGCGCCATCGGGAAGTAGATCAGCGTGACCCACAGCACCGAGAAGACGAGCAGGGCGGAAAACTTCATGCGCTCGGCGAAGGCGCCGACGATGAGGCCGGGCGTGATCATCGCGAACGTCATCTGGAAGCAGATGTAGACGTATTCGGGAATGACGACGCCGTTCGAGAAGGTCGCCACGGTGGTGGACGGGTCGACGCCCTTCAGGAAGACCTTGGAGAAGCCGCCGACGAAGTCGTTGAGACCGCCGCCGTTGGTGAAGGCCATGCTGTAGCCGAAGGCGACCCACAGAAGGCAGACGATGGAGGCGATGGCGAAGACCTGCGTCAGCACCGACAGCATGTTCTTGGTGCGCACGAGGCCGCCGTAGAACAGCGCGAGGCCGGGCACGGTCATCAGCAGCACGAGGACGGCCGAGACCATCATCCAGGCGGTATCGCCCTTGTTGGGGACGGGCGCGGCGGCGGCCGGCGCTGCGACGACTTCTGGGGTCGGCGACTGTGCGAGGGATGGCTCGACGAACAGGAGGGCCAGCGCGGCGCCTCCCATCCCGAGCGCAAGGGCATTGCGAAGTTTCATGGAAACGGAACTCCCGGTCGCGGTGCGATGGTGACGTGAGGAAATGGAGGGGAAGCGGGCCGGAGCGTCGTCCGGCCGGGGCGATGGCTCAGAGCGCGTCGACGTCGGTCTCGCCGGTGCGGATGCGGACGGCCTTCTCGAGGGGCACGACGAAGATCTTGCCGTCGCCGATCTGGCCGGTGCGGGCGGCGGCGGCGATGGCGTCGATGACGCTGCTGGTGAGGTCGGACGCGACGGCGACCTCGATCTTCAGCTTCGGCAGGAAGCTCACGGCATACTCGGCGCCGCGGTAAATTTCGGTGTGGCCCTTCTGGCGGCCATAGCCTTTGACTTCGGTCACCGTGAGGCCGTGGACGCCGATTCCGGTCAGCGCATCCCTGACCTCCTCGAGCTTGAACGGCTTGATGATAGCCATCACGATCTTCATGGGCGGCGCCCCCTTTTGTTCTGGATGCCCCCGGTCACCGGCCCGATCTGCGTCGCGGCCCGGCAATCCGGCATTTCGCACCAGCCGGAATGGCCAAGCGATCGGCGCCCATCATTCAAGGACTATGCCAAAGGGAACTTTTATCGATTTCCCGTTCTGCACACAAAGTGATCGATCACTGACGCGTGATCGTGCGATTTTTTCGCGAACATTGCCTAAAGAATGATCATTCAGACGATAACGTGAGCAGAATGGAATCCCGTAAAGCAAAGCTCGCAGCGCATCACGAGCCGTTCTCGGTCGGCCGGATCAGACCCTCCTGAGCCACGGATGCCACGAGCTCGCCCTCCCTCGTGAAGATCGATCCCCTGGCGAAACCGCGCCCGCCCGAAGCGGCAGGACTCTCCTGCGCATAGAGCAGCCATTCGTCGGCGCGGAAGGGACGGTGGAACCAGAGGGCGTGATCGAGGCTCGCGGATTGGATCGCGGCATCGAACACCGTCTTGCCGTGGGGGATCAGCGTCGCGTCCAGCAGCATCAGGTCGGAGGCATAGGCGAGGACGGCGCGGTGGATGGCCGGGTCGTCCGGCAGGCGCGCCCCGGCCCGGAGCCAGACGTGGAAGCGGGGCTCGCGCGGGTCGCGCGACATGTAGCGCTGCACCTCCACCGGCCTCAGCGCGATCGGGGTGGCTCGGCCGAGATAGGCGCGCATGGTGGCCGGGATCGAGGGACCTGCCTGCGCGGCCAAAGCGGGGGCGTCGAGGAGCGCCTCGGGCCCCGGCACGTCCGGCATGGCGATCCGATGGACGAGCCCCTCCTCGTCGGTGTGGAAGGAGGCCGACAGGGTGAAGATCGCGCGCCCATGCTGATGGGCCACCACCCGCCGCGTGGCGAAGCTGCGCCCGTCGCGGATGCGTTCCACCGCGTAATCGATCGGCGCGGCCGGGTCGCCGGCGAGGATGAAATAGGCATGGAGGGAATGCGGCGGCCGGCTCGCCCCCACCGTGCGCGATGCGGCGACGAGGGCCTGCCCCAGCACCTGGCCGCCGAACACCCGGAACCATCCGGTTTCGATGCTCTGGCCCCGGAACAGGTCGTCGTCGAGGCGCGCGAGGTCGAGGCAGGCGAGGAGTTCGTCGACGGATCCGGTCATGCGGGCCTTTCACCGGGCTGAGGACATCGATGCGGCCGTGCATCACGGCGTCACGGCAGAGGGAATCGCCACAGCTCGCCCGGAATGCAAGACTCATCGGGAATGCAAAACTCGCGGGGAATGAACGGCTCACTCATCGAAAGCGACCACCCGGCCGATCCGGTGACGCATCGTGCTTCGCTGTCGCGCGTTGCCTCCGGCGCGGCGGGGTGCCACTCCACGTGTCTCTCATCGCAGGCCGTGGGAATGGGGATGAGGCAACGGGCATGGGCGGAACGGGGATGAGCGGATCGATGCAAGGTGGCGCGCTCCGCAAGGTGGTCATCGCCGGTGGCGGTATTCCCGGTCTCAGCCTGGCCCTGGCCCTGCGCCAGGCTCATGGCGATGCCCTGGAGGTCACCGTCTTCGAGCCGGGGCTCGACCGCGCCGCGCTGCGGCATCGCGGGCGTGCCTTCGCCGTGGCGGCCGGCGGAAGGCGCATGCTGACGCGGTTGGGAATCTGGGATGGCGTCGCCCATGCGGCCGAACCCATCCTCGACATGGCGATCAGCGACAGCCGCCTGACGGATCCGGTGAGGCCGGTCTTCCTGACTTTCGGCCAGGACGGTGACGGCGAATCGCCGCTCGTCGGTGAGCCCTTCGCCCATATGGTGGAGGCAGAATACCTCGTCGACGCCCTGCTGACGGCATCGAAAGCCGTCGGGGTGGCCTTCGAGCCGGTCGGCATCCGCCACGCACAGGCGAACGGCCGGAGCATCGCCCTCGCGTTGTCCGATGGGCGCGAGACCGACGCGACGTTACTGGTCGCCGCGGACGGATCGCGGTCGAGGCTGCGCGAGGCGGCCGGGATCGGATGGGTCGGCCGGTCCTATCCGCAGACGGGCATCGTCGCCACGATCGGCCATGAACGCCCCCATGGCGGCCGGGCCTTCGAGCATTTCCTGCCGAGCGGTCCCTTCGCCATTCTGCCCCTGGTGGATGGCGGCGCGCTCGGCCACCGCTCTTCCATCGTCTGGACGGAGCGGGCAGCGGATGTGGAGGCGCTGATCGGTGGCAGCCGCGAGGAAACCCTCGGGGAAATCGAACGCCGCTTCGGGCTCAATCTCGGCCGTCTCGTCCTCGAGGACGGGCCGAGTGCCCATCCGCTCTCCCTCGGCATGGCGCGAAGCTTCCGGGGCGAGCGGCTCGCCCTGCTGGGCGATGCGGCCCATGTCATCCACCCGATCGCCGGCCAGGGGCTGAATCTCGGCCTCGCCGATGCCGCCTCCCTGGCGGAGGAGATCACGGAGGCCCTGCGCCTCGGGCTCGATCCGGGGGCGAAGGATGTGCTGCAGCGCTACGAGCGGAGCCGGCGCTTCGACACTTTCGCCATGGCGGCCGCCACGGACGGGCTCAACCGCCTGTTCTCCAACGACATCCTGCCGGTTCGGCTGATGCGTGATCTCGGGCTCGGCCTCGTCGACCGGATGCCGGGATTGAAGTCGCTCTTCATCGGCGAGGCCTCGGCCTCGCGGGGCGCCTCGCCCAGGCTGATGCGGGGCGAGGCGTTGTGAGACGGTCTCACCGCCTGTTCAGGTTGTCTTTCCAAGACATTACCTCATCCTGAGGCGCCGCGTAGCGGCCTCGAAGGAGGCTTCCAGGGATCGCGTGGCAACTGGAAGCTCCTTCGAGGCCCTTTGCTCAAGCAAAGGGCACCTCAGGATGAGGTGGTTGATCTGGGCGACCGACTTTCGCAAGCGGGCCGCCTTGGAATCACACGCTGCGGAAAGATCCGATCGAAGAAGGCTCTCAGGCCTTCTCGGACTTGGCGCGCTCGATACCCTCGTTGATGAGGCGCTGGGCCTCGGCCTTGTCGCCCCAGCGCTTGATCTTCACCCACTTGCCGGGCTCCAGATCCTTGTAATGCTCGAAGAAGTGCTGGATCTGCTGGATCGTGATGTCCGGCAGGTCGGTGTAGTTCTCGATCCGGTCGTAGCGCATGGTGAGGTGGCGGGACGGCACGGCGATGATCTTCTCGTCCTCGCCGGCATTGTCCTCCATCACCAGGACGCCCACCGGGCGGACGCTGATGACCGCGCCGGGAGCGATGGCGCGGGTATTCGCCACGAGAACGTCGCAGGGATCGCCATCGCCCGAGAGGGTGTGGGGGATGAAACCGTAATTCCCCGGGTAATGCATCGCGGTATAAAGAAACCGGTCGACCACGAGGGCACCGGATTCCTTGTCCATCTCGTACTTGATCGGATCGCCGCCGATCGGCACTTCGATGATGACGTTGACGTCGTCCGGCGGGTTCTTTCCGATCGAGATGGAATCGATGATCATGGGGTCCTCGCTCGAGCCTGCAGCAATCCAAGGCGCTGTTTCGGCGTCTCTTAAATCCCTTCCGCGTTAAAGGAAATCGACCTTGGCCCGATGCGCGGGGCTTTTGCGGCTTATCGTAACCGCTGCGCGCCCTTTCGGCGCTGAAAGCCCCGGCCCATACGGTCGGGCCGGAGTCACGGATCAGGATTTCTGATCGCCCGATCCGAACCAGCGCCGCCAGACGCCCTCGATCCAGCGGGCCGAGCGTTCGAGGGGGACCTTGAGGGCCGGGATGTCCTGGCTGAGAAGGGCGAGCCCGACGGGCAGCATCCAGAGCCCGAGCACGGGCAGGATCGAGAAAACGCCGCCCAAGATGAACAGGATCGCCGCACCGATCCTCACCCAGCGGCGAGAGGGCTCGCGCAGCCACTCGATGGCGCGCCGCAACCGATCGGGCAGTTTCTCGGTGAGGCGGGTGACGCGGTCGTCCCAATCCTGCGCCGTGCACTCACGGCGGGGCAGATCCTGCTGGCTGGCGGTCATCGTGGTCCCTAGATCCGGCGCGAGGACGTCGCGACGCGTTCCCCCATACGGGAACGGCGACGTCCGGGCCGAGGATCAACGTATTGCCCCGCCCTCAGGGTTCCCGCTGACGGGATCGGGCCTCACTCGAAGCGGTAGGCCACCTTGGAGAGGACGGCGCCGGCCATGCGGTCGACGGCCTCGGCCACCTTGATGCCGCCCAGACCGGCGTAGAAGTCGCAGGCGCGCTCGTTGCCCGCCAGGGTCCAGACCCCGATCCGCGTCAGGCCGTGATCGGCGAGGTCGTTGCGGACCGCACGGAACAGGCGCCGGCCGAGGCCCAGGCCCTGATAGGCCGGCAGGATGTAGAGCTCGTCCACCTCCCCCGAGGCCTTCAGGGCGCTGCCCCTCGCCTGCCCGTAGATCGCGTATCCGACGACCTCGTCGCCGATCTCGACCACGACCAGGGGCCGGTTGCGCTGGGCCGCGCCGACCCACCATTGCGACGAGCGCTGGGAGATCATCCGTTCCAGGGAAATGCCGGGGACGATACCGCGATAGGCCTCCCGCCAGGTTTCATCGAAGACGTCGCTCAACCGATCGGCGTCTCCCGGACGGGCGCGGCGGATGCTGGTGGTGCTCGTCTTCATGACTGTCCCTACGCTCGGTGGAAACGGGAACGATCTCGCATCGAAATGCACGATACGGGCATGATGAAGGCAAGCCGGATGCCGAGTTCCGGAAAGTGTGCTTCCTGAAGCGTGAGTGGCGCAATTCTGCGACATCCGTTTGCCCGACGCTGTCCCGGCTGTTAGAGCCGCCGCACGCTCCTCTCGACAGGTTCCCGCCGCCACCCGTGTTCAACAGATTCATCAAGCCCGAGATCCGCTATGCCCGGCGCATGGCGCGGATCGCCCGCTTCGAGCAGCCGATCGCCGGCCGGGGTGCGCGCATGCGGGCCTGGGCCAACATGCTGCTCGTGGATCACGGCGTGTTCCGGCTGGCCTATCTCAACCGCCACAAGATCGGCACCGGTAAGGTCTGGCGCTCGGCCCAGCCGACGCCGCACCAGCTCGCCTGGTTCCGGCGGCAGGGCGTGCGCACGGTGATCTCCCTGCGCGGCGGCCGCGAGCACGGCTCCTGGCCGCTCCAGCGCGAGGCCTGCGCGCAGCAGGGGCTGACCCTCGTCGAGTTCGTCCTGCGCTCGCGCGAGGCGCCCTCGAAGGAGACGATCCTCGGCGCGAAGGCCTTCTTCGACGGGGTCCAGTATCCCGCCGTGATGCATTGCAAGTCCGGGGCGGACCGGGCCGGACTCGGTGCCGCCCTCTTCCTCATCCTGCACGAAGGCGTGCCCGTCTCGGAGGCGATGGGTCAGCTCTCGGCCCGGTACGGCCATTTCCGCTTCGCCAAGACCGGGATCCTCGATGCGTTCTTCGATCTCTACCTGCGCGAGGGCGAAGCGAAGGGACTGGATTTCCTGACCTGGGTCGAGACGGTCTACGACCCCGAAGCCCTGAAGCGCGAGTTCCGGCCGGGCTTCTGGTCGGATCTCGTGGTCGACCGGGTGATCAAGCGGGAATAGTTTTCGCGATGCGCCTCCCTCCCCCTTGTGGGGAGGGATCGAGGGTGGGGGTGGCTCCGCCAGCCTCCGCAAGCTGAGGGCGCCAAACCACCCCCACCTCCAACTCCTCCCCACAAGGGGGAGGAGGGATCTATTGCTATTCCGCCGCCAGCCGCGTGGTCTCGCGGAACGGATGGGCCGGGTAGGTGCCGATGATGCGCAGTTCCCGCGAGAAATAGGCGAGTTCGTCCAGCGCGCGGGCGAGGCCCGGATCCTCGGGGTGGCCGTCCACTTCCGCATAGAATTGCGTCGCCGAGAACTGGCCCTCGACCATGTAGCTCTCGAGCTTCGACATGTTGACGCCGTTGGTGGCGAATCCCCCGAGCGCCTTGTAGAGCGCGGCCGGGATGTTGCGCACACGGAAGATGAAGCTCGTCACCATCGGCCCCGAGGCGGCCGGCATCTCCGCCGCCTCGGGCGAGAACACCACGAAGCGCGTGGTGTTGTGGCTCTCGTCCTCCACGTCGCGGGCGAGGATGTCGAGCCCGTAGACGCCCGCGGCCATGGCCGGGGCTAGCGCGCCGCGGCTCGGATCGCCGGCTTCGGCGACTTCCCGCGCCGCGCCCGCCGTGTCGCCGGCCACGATGGCCTTGAGCCCGAGCCGCCGGATGATCTTGCGGCATTGGCCGAGCGCGTGGACGTGGCTGTGCACCGTCCGGATCGCCTCGATCGGCGTGCCGGGAAGCGCCATCAGCTGAAAATGGATCGGCAGGAAGTGCTCGGCCACGATGTGCAGGTTCGAGCTCGGGATCAGGTGATGGATGTCGGCGACTCGCCCGGCGATGGAATTCTCGATGGGGATCATCGCCAGGGCGGCCCGGCCGTCGTTCACCGCCGCGAAGGCCTCCTCGAACGAGGCGCAGGGCAGCGGCGTCCAGTCGGGATAGGCCTGGGCGCAGATGATGTGCGAATTCGCGCCCGGCTCGCCCTGGTAGGAGATCGTGGTGCGGGATTCGGTCGTGTCGGACATGGGAGAAACAACTCGGTTCTTCAGTTGAGGCGCCGGGCCAGGAGCACCGCCCGCGCCCGTTCGAGGTCGGCGGGGGTGTCGACGCCCAGCGGCAGGTCGTCGACGACGGTGGCGTCGATGCGCATGCCCGCCTCCAGCGCCCGCAGCTGTTCCAGTTTCTCGCGGGTCTCGAGTTCGCCGGGCGGCAAGGCCATGAAGCGGGTGAGCGCCCGGCGGCGATAGGCGTAGAGGCCGATATGGTGGAACAGCGGCCCCTCCCCCCAGGGCGCCTGCGCCCTCGTGAAATAGAGCGCGCGCAGGCGGTTGGGCCCCACATGGTGGCCGACGAGCTTCACCACGTTGGGATCGTGCCGCTCCTCCTCGCGGGTGATGATCGCGCAGAGGGTGGCGATGTCCACGGCGCGATCGGCCAGCGGCATGATCGCCGCGCCGATGATCGCGGGGTCGATCGTCGGCAGGTCGCCCTGTACGTTGACCACCACGTCGTGGTTGCCCTGCGGATCGATGATGTCGAGCGCCTCGGCCAGCCGGTCCGAGCCGGAGGGATGATCGGCCCGGGTGAGGGTCGCGAGGCCGCCGACCCGCTCGATCGCCTCGACGATCTCGACGGCATCCGTGGCCACGACCACCGGTCCGATCCCGGCTTCCACGGCGCGGCGCCAGACATGGACGATCATCGGCTCACCGGCGATGTCGGCCATCGGCTTGTTCGGCAGCCGGGTGGCGGCCATGCGGGCGGGAATGAGAACGAGGGGATCCGACATCGACCGGCGTATCTCCGCAGCGAGCCGGGGGAGTAGCAGGGGCGGTGCGCGTTGTCATCGGCGCACGGTCGCAGGTGCGGGAGAATGACATCCGGCGCTATGCGACTACACGGCCGCCCGCTCCGCCATTGTCAAGGTCGGCCCTTAACCGCTATTCACCCTCGAACATTTCCAGAGTCCGGGGCATCCGCTCACCGGGCCACGCCTGCCGCCGCAACCGGCGGACGCCCCCGGAGTTGTCGAGAATGGACTCTTTCGAGCTGAACAAGGTCGCGGGCGCCGTACTCGGCACTCTCCTTCTCGCCATGGGCTCCGGTTTCGTCGCCGAATTGATCTACAGCGCCAAGCCGGCGGGAAGTGCCGGCTACGCCCTGCCCGAGCCTCAGCCCGAGGCGGCCGGCGGAGCCGCCGCCGCTGCGGCCAAGGTCGAGCCGCTTCCGGTCCGCCTCGCCAGCGCCAGCGTCGAGAAGGGTACCGGCGCCGCCAAGAAGTGCGCCGCCTGCCACAGTTTCGAGAAGGGCGGCCCCAACAAGGTGGGTCCGCACCTCTGGGGCGTGGTCGACCGCCAGCGCGCCCATGAGAGCGGGTTCGAGTATTCCGCCGCGCTGAAGGAGAAGGGCGGCACCTGGACCTACGACGAGCTCGACCACTTCCTCGCCAACCCGAAGACCTACGTGCCGGGCACCAAGATGGCCTTTGCCGGCATCCAGGCCCCGCAGGAGCGCGCCGACGTGATCGCCTATCTGCGCTCGCTCGCCGACACCCCGGCGCCGCTTCCCGCCGTCGAGAAGGCCGCCGCCGAGGACAAGCCGGCGCAGTAAATTTCGGCTTTGCCGACACGTTTTCATCGGCTCGACGGAAAGGCGCGGCATGTCCGCGCCTTTCCTGTTCCGAACGACCCGTCGACCGGCCCTTTTCATATTGCGATGCGGTAGTGCCGGGCGAATCACGTCGCCTGCTCAGCTCTGAGATCCGGCGGATCGCGCCATCGTGAAAGCGCGGCGCAGGACGCAAATCGACATATATCGCCGCCGATCTGCGATTTTGAGCCCGGATCCCGTTGGAATACCGCATCGGCCGACCTCATCGCGTTGGCGGCGGAAGGCATGCACGCTACGATTTAGAATTATAACAGTTATTGCATCGCACAATAGAATTGGTGCAGGAAGGTCCGGCAAATCGAAGCAAGCGAGAGCGAGACGTATGTCGAACGGTGTCGAGGGAAAGTCTGCCATGGGTGAACACGCATCGATCCACCGCCGGAAACTGTTGGCCTACTTCTCGTCCAGTCCCCTGTTCGCGCCGAGCGCCGCACGCGCCCTGGCGGGAATCGCCGCCCTCGGAACCCCGGAAGCGGTGGCCCAGAGCTACGACGTCCTGCGCGCCGCCCCCGTGATGAACGGCGACCTCATCGCCTCCCCGGCGCAGGCGCTCAACGTGTTCGATTTCGAGCCCGTGGCGAAGAAGGAATTGCCCCCGGCGCATTACGGCTACCTCGCCAGCGGCGTCGATGCCGACAAGACGCTGAAGGCCAACCGGGACGATTTCGACAAGATCCATATCCGCGTCCGCCGCCTGATCGACGTGCGCAAGATCGACACGACCGTGAAGATCTTCGGTGAGACCTGGGCGAGCCCGATCGCGCTCGCCCCCGTCAGCAGCGTGGGTGCGTTCCATCCCGAAGCCGAGGCGGCCGCCGCCCGCGCCTGCAAGGTGAAGGGTCACCAGATGATCCTGTCCACGGTGGGCAGCACCTCCATCGAGGACGTCATCAAGGAGCGCGGCGCCCCCGTCTGGTACATGCTCTACCCCACCGACGACTGGTCCGTGACCGAGAAGCTGGTGAAGCGGGCCGAGGCGGCCGGCGCCCCGGCCATCGTGCTCACCGTCGACCGCCAGGGCGGCCGCAACACCGAGACGCTGTTCCGCGAGCGCCGCGCCGACACCCGCACCTGTACCGATTGCCACACGCCGGGCTTCAAGAACGAAGTCAGCCGCAAGCCGATGTTCGACGAGATCGACGTGTCGAAGGTCACCAACCTCTACGGCACCGGCATGACCTGGGACTACGTGAAGCGCCTGCGCGGCATCGTGAAGGGCAAGCTCGTCCTCAAGGGCATCGTGACCCAGGAAGACGCCAAGATCGCCCTGACCCACGGCGTCGACGCGATCATCGTCTCCAACCACGGCGGCCGCGCCGAGGAGAGCCTGCAATCGACCATCGGCGCCCTGCCGGAAGTGGTCGCCGCCGTGAACGGCAAGGTCCCGGTCCTCATCGACGGCGGCTTCCGTCGCGGCACCGACGTGCTGAAGGCACTGGCGCTCGGCGCCACCGCCGTCTGCGTCGGCCGCCCCTATGTCTGGGGCCTCGCCGCCTTCGGCCAGCCCGGCGTCGAGATGGTGCTCACCCTGATGCAGCGCGAGTTCGAGACGATCATGCGCCAGGTCGGCGCCACCAAGCTCTCCGAAATCACGCCGAAGAGCGTCCAGATCGTCTGACATCCGGTTGATCGGATTTGTCCGGAGGATGTTCATGCGGAAGCAGATCATCCGCTGAAGTCCATCATCCAATCAGATCACCTCATCCTGAGGAGCCCTTCGCCTCGGCGAAGGGCCTCGAAGGAGCTCTCCAGTCTGCTCAGTGGGTGCTGGAGCCCTCCTTCGAGGCCGCTGCGCGGCACCTCGGGATGAGGTGGAGCCTCGGACTAACAATTCGAACCGGCTCTTCGTGTCTTTCCAAAAACTTCCGCTGCTGCGTCGTACACCGGGGGGTACCAACCGTGATCGGGAGTACCGCGAGGCCCTCCGCCGTTCCTCGCGACGCGATCCTCCCACGCGTTCAACCGACGCGCCGGGGACTTGTTCGCTTGGCGTGGCCCGTCCCGACGTCCTAGAAGGACATCGCGCCTGCGCCCTCGACGGCACGGGCAACGAAATTCGGGAGACAGCCGCCTCGTGATGCGAACAGCCCTGATCGGACGCCTTCTCGCCGCCTCCCTCGCGGTCGCCGCCTTCGTCGGTGGTGCCAGGGCCGCCCCCGACGGCGCCCCATGGGCCCATGCCTTCACGCTCATGGGCGAGCCGAAATACCCGGCCGATTTCAAACAGTTCGACTATGCCGACCCGAAGGCCCCGAAGGGCGGGCTCGTGCGCCTCGGCGCCCAGGGCGGCTTCGACAATTTCAATCTCGTCGTGGCGGGTCTGAAGGGCGATCTCGAAGGCGGGGTCGCGCAGATCTACGATACGCTGATGACGGAGTCGCTGGACGAGCCGTTCACCTCCTACGGGCTCCTCGCCGAAGGGGTCCGCATCGCCGACGACCTCTCCTCCGTCTCCTACCGCCTGCGCGAGAATGCCCGCTGGCACGACGGGAAGCCGATCACGCCCGAGGACGTGGTCTGGTCCTACGAGACGTTGAAGGCCAACAGCCCGTTCTACGCGGCCTATTACCAGACGGTGGCGAAGGGCGAGGTCACCGGCCCGCGCGAGGTCACCTTCACCTTCACCGAGAAGGGCAACCGCGAACTGCCGCAGGTGCTCGGCCAGCTCCGCGTGCTGCCCAAGCACTGGTGGACGGGCAAGGACGCGGAAGGGCGCCAGCGCGACGCCACCCAGACCACCCTCGAGATCCCCCTCGGCTCCGGCCCCTATCGCCTCGCCAAGTTCGAGGCCGGCCGCAGCGTCACCTACGAGCGCGTGCCCGATTACTGGGGCGCCGACCTGCCGGTGAATGTCGGCCGCAACAATTTCGGCACGATGCGCAACGAGTATTTTCGTGACGCCACCGTGCTGATCGAGGCGCTGAAGGGTGACCTGTTCGACTTCCGCGCCGAGAATATCGCCCGCAACTGGGCCACCGCCTATGACGACTTCCCCGCCGTGAAGGAGGGCCGCCTGATCAAGGAGGAATTCCCCGACCGCGGCAACGGCATCATGCAGGCGTTCGTCTTCAACACCCGCAAGGCCAAGTTCGCCGACGAGCGGGTGCGCCGCGCCTTCAACCTCGCCATGAACTTCGAGGAGATGAACCGGGCGCTGTTCTTCGGCCTCTACAAGCGCATCGATTCCTATTATTTCGGCTCGGAACTCGCCTCCTCCGGCCTGCCGCAGGGCGCGGAACTGGCGATCCTCGACGGCGTGAAGGACAAGGTCCCGCCGTCCGTCTTCACGACGCCCTACACCAATCCTGTGAACGGCACGCCCGATGCCGTGCGCGCCAACCTGCGCGAGGCGGTGCGCCTCCTCAAGGAGGCCGGATACGAGCTTCGCGACGGGCGCATGACCAACGTGAAGACCGGTGAGCCGCTCACGGTCGAGTTCCTGGAGTTCCAGAGCGTGTTCGAGCGGGTGGTCCTGCCGTTCTCGGCCCAGCTGAAGCTCATCGGAATCCAGACCTCGCTCCGCGTCATCGACCAGGCGCAGTACCAGAACCGGCTGCGCGCCTTCGACTTCGACGTGACCACGAGTTCCTGGGGCCAGTCCCTCTCCCCCGGCAACGAGCAGCGCGAATATTGGGGCTCGACTGCGGCCGACAAGCAGGGCTCGCGCAACCTGATCGGGATCAAGGACCCGGCCATCGACACGCTAATCGAGGCGGTGATCTTCGCCAAGGACCGGCCCGGCGTGCTCGCCGCCACCCATGCCCTCGACCGGGTGCTTCTCGCCCACAACTTCGTCGTGCCGCAATGGGCCTCGAACGTGTCGCGGACCCTGCGCTGGAACCGGTTCGGGCACCCGGCCACCCTCCCGCTCTACGGCTCGTCCGGCTTCCCGACCACGTGGTGGTACGACGAGGCGCTGGCCGCCAAGACCGGGGCGCCCCGGTGAGGGTCGCGCCGAGCCGCCGGGACTTCGTCGCCGGGGCCGGCGCCCTCGGCATCGCCACCGCCCTGACGAAGCGGGCGCGGGCCGCCCCCACTGGGGCGAGCCACGGCATGTCGAGTTTCGGGGAACTGAAATACCCGGCCGACTTCCCGCATTTCGCCTATGTGAACCCGGCCGCGCCACGCGGCGGCCGGTTCTCGGCGCAGCTCTCCTCCACCCTCGGCAACCAGGCCGGCGACACGTTCAACACCCTCAACGTCTACGTCCTGCGCGGCGACGGCGCCGCCGGCATGAACCTCACCTTCGATTCGCTGATGGTGCGGGCGCTGGACGAGCCCGATTCGCTCTACGGCCTCGTCGCCCGCAGCGTGGAGGCGAGCGAGGACGGCCTGACCTACCGTTTCGCCCTGCGCCCGCAGGCGCGGTTCCATGACGGCTCGCGCCTCACCGCCGCCGATGTCGCCTTCTCCCTGAATTTGCTGAAGGAGAAGGGGCACCCCGAAATCTCGCAGGTGATCCGCGACATGGCCGACGCCGTGGCGGAGGGCGACGAAACGGTGGTGGTGCGCTTCGAGAAGGGCCGCAGCCGCGATCTGCCGCTCTTCGTCGCGACGCTACCGATCTTCTCGAAGGCCTATTACGCCGGCCGCGACTTCGAAGCCTCCACCCTGGAGCCGCCGATGGGGTCCGGCCCCTACAAGGTCGGGCGCCTGGAAGCCGGCCGCTTCATCGAGCTGGAGCGGGTGGCCGATTACTGGGCCGCCGACCTGCCGGTGATGGTCGGGCAGAACAATTTCGAGCAGATCCGCTTCGAGTATTTCCGTGATCGCCAGGTGGCGTTCGAGGCCTTCAAGAGCGGTATCTTCACCTTCCGCGAGGAATTCACCGCCCGCGTCTGGGCGACGGGCTACGATTTCCCCGCCTTCCGCGAGGGCCGCGTGCGCAAGGAGGTCGTGCCCGATGCGCGTCCCTCGGGCACGCAGGGCTGGTGGATCAACACCCGCCGCGAGGCCTTCAAGGATCGCCGGGTCCGCGAGGCGATCGGCCTGTGTTTCGACTTCCCCTGGGCGAACAAGAACCTGATGTTCGGCGCCTATATCCGCACCGCCTCGTTCTTCGAGAATTCCGATCTCAAGGCCACCGGAAAGCCCTCGCCCGAGGAGCTCGCGCTGCTCGACCCCATGCGCGCCGGCCTGCCCGACGAGGTCTTCGGCGAGGCGTGGCAGCCGGCCCAGTCCGATGGCTCCGGCCAGGACCGGGCGCTCCTCAGCCGTGCCGTGGCGCTCCTGCGCGAGGCGGGCTGCACGCGGGAGGGCGGCGCCATCGCGCTGCCGGGGGGCAAGCCCCTGGAGATCGAGTTCCTCGACGCCGATCCGGCCCTCGAGCCGCATACCCAATCCTTCATCCGCAATCTCGGCCTGATCGGGATCAAGGCCACCATCCGGCGGGTGGACACCTCCCAGTATCAGTCCCGCCTGAAGGATTTCGACTTCGACATCACCTCGCGCCGCTATGGCAGCGGGCCGACGCCGGGGCCGGAACTGAGGCAGGTCTACGGCTCGGCCAGCGCCGCCACGCCGGGCTCGGACAACCTCGCCGGAATCTCCGACGCCACGGTGGACGCCTTGATCGGCCGGGTGCTCGATGCGTCCACGCGGGCCGATCTCACCGTCGCCGCCCGCGCCCTCGATCGGGTGCTGCGCTCGGGCCGCTACTGGATTCCGATGTGGTACAAGGCCGATCACCGCCTTGCCCTCTGGGACGTCTACGGCCACCCCTCCCCCGGCCCGGCCTACGATCTCGGCGCCCCGGCGATCTGGTGGCACGAGGCCGAGAAGGCCCGGCGAATCGGCAGGAATTGAGGACCAGACGTGCTCGCCTACATCCTGCGCCGCATCGCCCTCATGGTCCCGACGATCTTCGGGATCATGCTCATCACCTTCGTCATCGTGCAGTTCGCCCCCGGCGGGCCGGTGGAGCGCGTGCTGGCGCAGTTGCAGGGCCAGAACGAGGGCAGCCTGTCCCGCGTCACGGGAGGCGCCGGCGACCTCGGCGGCAGCGGGCGCTCGGCCGGCGGCGGCTCGGAGGCGAGTTCGCGCTATCGCGGCGCGCAGGGGCTCGACCCGGCCTTCATCAAAAAGCTCGAACAGCAATTCGGCTTCGACAAGCCGGCCCCCGAGCGCTTCGCAAAGATGCTGTGGGACTACGCCACCTTCGATTTCGGAAAGAGCTATTTTCGCGATGTGTCGGTGCTGCAGCTGATCCGCGAGCGCCTGCCGGTTTCGATCTCCCTCGGCCTGTGGATGACGCTGCTGTCCTACGCGATCTCGATTCCGCTGGGCATCCGGAAAGCGGTGAAGGACGGCTCGCGCTTCGACCTGTGGACCTCCAGCATCGTCATCGTCGGCTATGCCATCCCGAGCTTCCTGTTCGGCATCGCCCTCATCATCCTGTTCGCCGGCGGCTCGTTCCTGCAGGTCTTCCCGATCCGCGGCCTCACCAGCGAGGGCTGGGAGACCTTCACCCTCTGGGGCAAGATCGTCGATTACGCCTGGCACATGACGCTGCCGCTCACCGCCCTGGTGCTCGGCGCTTTCGCCACCTCGACCCTGCTCACCAAGAACTCGTTCCTCGACGAGATTCGCAAGCAATACGTGATGACGGCGCGGATGAAGGGCCTCACCGAGCGGCGGGTGCTCTATGGCCACGTCTTCCGCAACGCCATGCTGATCGTGGTGGCGGGCTTTCCCGGCGCCTTCATCTCGGCCTTTTTCGCCGGCTCCCTGCTTATCGAGACGATCTTCTCCCTCGACGGGCTCGGGCTCCTGTCCTTCACCGCCATCGTCGGGCGCGATTACCCCATCGTCTTCGCCACGCTCTACATCTTCTCGCTGATGGGGCTCGCGGTGAACCTGCTCTCCGACCTGATCTACACTTGGATCGATCCGCGCATCGACTTCTCCGCCCGGGCCACATGACCAGCCTGCCCCTCGTCATCCGGCCCGAGCGGCCGGGCGATGCCGATTCCATCGAGCGCCTCCATGCCCGCGCCTTCGGGCCGGGACGCTTCGCCCGCACCGCCTATCGCCTGCGCGAAGGCACCCTGCCCCTGGGCGATCTCTGCTTCACCGCGCTGGTCGGCACCTATCTCGTCGGCTCGGTCCGAGTCGCTCCGGCTGAGGCGGGCGGCCCCCTTTTGGTGCTGGGGCCGCTCACGGTGGATCCGAGCTTCGGACAACGCGGCATCGGCGGATCGCTGATGCGGGCGAGCCTCGACGCCGCGCGGGCCGGCGGCCACGGCGTCGTGGTTCTGGTGGGTGACGCGCCCTATTACCGCCGCTTCGGCTTCACGCCCGTGCCGCCGGGCCGCGTGCTGCCGCCGGGACCGGTGGATCCCGCGCGATTCCTCTGGCTCGAACTCCGTCCCGGCGCCTCGGAGACGGTTTCGGGGACCGTTAGACCCGTTCGTTCGCTCGCAATCTTGGGCGGCGAGACGCGAGGCTGACCCTCCTCCCCCTTGTGGGGAGGAGTTGGAGGTGGGGGTGGTTCCGCCAGCCTCAGCTGAATGAGGGTCGCTCAACCACCCCCACTCCTAACCTCTCCTCACAAGGGGGAGAGGGACGCGTCCTGCGGTGAGAAAAACCCGTTCGCCCGTCACGCCGCCCGCCCGCGCCTGCCTTCCACCAGCCACATCGCCAGCACCGCACCGGCCAGCGCCACCAGCGCCCATAGGCCCAGCGCCAGGGGGTAGACCTCGACGCCGCGGATGACGGCACTGTCGCTCGGGCGGAAGCCGATCCAGTCGGCGCCGGCCAGACGCCCACTGCGCACGGCCTGAAGGCGCGGCACGACGGTGCTCCCGCCCGCATCGGCGAGGCGGCGGATCGACCCGCCGGTCCCTTCGGCCAGGGCCTTCAGACGCTCGGTATCGCTGAACACGTCGGTGAGTTCGCGCGGGTTCGGCGGCCCGACGCTGACGAAGGCGATGAGCGAGCCGGAGCGCAGGGTGTGGAGCCCGAGCTCCGTCGCTTCGAACGTCGTGCTGAACAGGCCGGGCTCCCCGGCCGTGAGAGTCAGTGTCCGCTCCGGTCCGGTCGGCCCCTTCACGGTGACGGGGTCGGTGGTCTCGGCCATGGTCTGACGCTCGACGCGGACTTCGCGGCCATGCCCCGTCGTCTGCGCCCGCAGGGCCTCCTCTTCCAGGGCCGGCTCCTTCATCAGCCAATGGCCGAGGCGGCGCAGCAGGTCGAGATAGGGGCCGCCTTCCTGGTAGCCCCGCGCCCAGAGCCAGGCATGGTCGGAGAGGAGCAGGGCGACACGGCCCTTGTCCTCCCGCGAGAGAGCGAGGAGCGGCAGGGCGTTCGGCCCCTGCAGGATCGGCTGGACGCCGGGCTTGGTCTGGGCGGAGACGATGCGCAGCCAGTCGCCCCAGGCCGGGGGAGAGGCCTCCGATCCGGGCAGGGCGCGGGTGACGGGATGGCGGGTGCCGGTGCCCGTCAGCGCCGCCTTGTAGGGCTGCTCGACCACGCGGCCATTGGGTTCGCCCGGCAGGATCTGGGAGAGCCGGGTACGGGCGAGGCTGGCCGACGAGGCGAATTCCGGCCCCGCCGCGATGAGCAGCGCGCCGCCATCGCGGACATAGCGGACGATGTTGTCGAAATAGGCCGAAGGCAGCACGCTCTGGTTGGCGTAGCGGTCGAAGATGATGAGGTCGAAATCCTTGATCTTCTGGACGAACAGTTCGCGCGTCGGGAAGGCGATGAGCGACAGCTCGGAAATCGGCGTGCCGTCCTGCTTCTCCGGGGGGCGCAGGATGGTGAAGTGGACGAGATCGACGTTGGCGTCCGATTTCAGCAGGTTGCGCCAGGTCCGCTCACCCTGGTGGGGCTCGCCCGAGACGAGGAGCACGCGCAGCTTCTCGCGGATGCCCTCGATGGGCAGGACGGCGCGGTTGTTGATCGTGGTCAACTCGCCGGGCAGCGGCTCGACCTCGATCTCCACGACGTTGGGGCCGCCATGCTCGATCTTGGTGGTGAGCGAGAAGGGCTGGCCGGTGGGGAAGGTGCGGCGTCCGATCTCCTCGCCGTCGCGGCGCACGGTGACGGTGGCGCTGCCGGTGCCGCCCCGCTCCATCACCTCGGCGCGGATGGTGAGATCGCGCCCGACGATGCCGAATCGCGGCGCCTCGATCAGCTTGATCTGCCGGTCGCGCTCGTCGGGATGGCCGGTGACGAGGACATGGAGCGGCGCCTTGATGCCGAGCGCCGCGACGTTGGCCGGGATGTCGTGGACCACTCCGTCCGTGAGCATCACCACCCCGGCCAGCCGATCCGGCGGGACGTCGGCGAGGCCCTGGGACAGGGCCGTGAAAAGCTTGGTGCCGTCGTCGCCGTCCTTGGCGTCGGGCACGTCGATGAAACGCGGCTCGATGTTGGTGAGCGATCCGAAGCGCCTCTGCAATTCGGCCCGAACCGTATCGGTCATGGCCGGGCGGTCACCGAGACTTTGCGACCCGGACCGGTCGACGACGATGGCCGCGATGTCCTTCACCGGCTCGCGATCCTCGCGCACCAGGGACGGGTTGGCGATGGCCAGCAGCACGAGCCCGAGGGCCAGCGCCCGCAGGACCGCCGTGCGCCCCCGCGCCACGAAGGCGAGAACGACGAAGATCGCCACCAGAACGCCCAAGCCCGCGATGACCGGCCACGGGATGAGGGGGGTGAAACTGAGGCTCAGCATGGGCTAGCGGCCTCCGTCGTTGTGATGGACGGGCGCGGCGTTGCCACCGGCGCCCTCTGAGTCCTTTGCAGGAGACCGGATTCACGCATCTGCTCTTGCAGGCAGAACGCGTCCCTCTCCCCCTTGTGGGGAGAGGTTAGGAGTGGGGGTGGCGCCGCTGGCCTCTGCACTCCGAGGGTCACCCGACCACCCCCACCTCCAACTCCTCCCCACAAGGGGGAGGAGAGCCGCGCATCCCGAGACATTCGTGAATGCCGTAGCTCTGTGGGATCGGGTTGAGAGAGGGGGACGCGCTGTCCGGAGATTTCACACACCTCACCCTGTCCCTCTCCTTGCAGGAGAGGGAACCCGCGCTTCCTGCGACCTATGTGAGAACTTTCTCGCGCGAAGCGAGAAGGGAACGTCGTCCCGGTCCGATACGCAGTCCGAAAGACCATCACTGTCCCAACCGCTCCAGCAGGGCCGGGACGTGGACCTGATCCGCCTTGTAGTTGCCGGTCAGCGTGTAGATCACGAGGTTGATGCCGCCGCGGAACGACATCTCGCGCTGGCGCTGGTCACCGCCGACGATGGGGTAGAGCGCCTCGCCGCGCTTGCCCACCGCCCAGGCGGCGGCGAGGTCGTTGCCCGTGATGACGATGGGGGAGACGCCGTCCCCGGCCCGCGCGGGGCGGCGTTCGGCCCCGTCTCCGGCGGGCGGCAGGGTCTCGACCCAGGTCTGGCCGGTGGCGTAGCGGCCGGGGAAATTGTCCACGAGGTAGAAGGCCTTGGTGAGCACGTGGTCGGTAGGAACCGGCTCCAGTTCCGGGACTTCCAGGGTGGAGAGCATCTTGCGCAGGTAGGCCCCCTCCGGTGTCGGGGGGCCGCCCGGCCGCGCCGTGAGCGCGTCGCGGGTGTCGAACAGGACCGTCCCGCCGTTGCGCATGAAGGCGTCGATCCGGCGGATCGCGGCTTCGCTCGGCTGGGGGCGGCTGGCGACGATGGGCCAGTAGATGATCGGATAGAAGGCGAGTTCGTCCTTGCCCGGATCGATGCCGATCGGGTCGCCCGGCTCCAGGGCGGTCCGGCTGGCCAGCATTTGGGTCAGACCGTTGAGCCCGGCGCGGCTGGCCGTATCCGTCGCCTCGTCGCCGGTGACGACGTAGGCCAGACGGGTGGCGAGGGCGGAGTCGAAGGTGTTCGGCCGCGCGCCCTCCTGAGCATGCGCGCCGCGCGGCGCACCCATGATGCCGATGCCGACCACGATGAGCACCGCCGCCGCCCGTCCGGCGAAGCGTCCGAGCCGCCCCCCGCGCGAGCGGTTGAAGAGGCCGCCGAGCCAGAGGCCGGCGAGGGTGTCGAGGATCAGCAGCATCAGCGCCACGGTAAACAGCGTGGCGCGCAAGTCGAGGGTGTCTCCGCCGGTGAGCGAACCGGTGCGGGCGTCGGTGACGGCCGACAGGTCGAGGGGTTTCAGGCGGTCGTCGGGCCGGAGCGCGTTCACCGCGACTCCGCCATCGGCCGGGCCATAGAAGCCGGCCGGGTGTTCGAGGCTGGAGCGCTCGCCGTAATCGTCCGGCACCGCCGTGGCACCGGCAGGCGGGCTGCCCAGCGCCCCGAACCCGTCGAGAGTGAGGCGGGGCGCCAGGACGGCGGCGGCGGGCCGGGTCGACCCCTCCCCTCCATTCGGAGACGCACTGCCCGACAGGGCGACCACGCGGCGCAGCATGTCGATGAACAGGCCGGAGAGCGGCAGGTTCGACCAGGTCGTGTCTGCGGTGACGTGGAACAGCACGATCTGCCCCTTGCCCCGCTTCTCGGCGGTGACGATGGGCGTGCCGTCCTGCAGCGAGGCCCAGGTCCGCCCCGGCAGGTCGCCATCCGGCTCGGCTAGGATCTGGCGGCGCACGCCGATATCCGCCGGTGGCACCAGCCCGGCAAACGGACTCTCCGGGGCAAAGGTCGCGAGCGTCCTGGGGCTGTCCCAGGACAGGGTGCCGCCCAGGGTCCTGCCGCCCCGGCGCAGGCGCACGGGGACCAGGGTGTCGTTGCCGGCCGCCAAGCGCGGCCCGGCGAAGCGCAGCAGCAGGCCGCCCTCGTTCACGAAACTCGCCACCCGGCGCATGGTCGCCTCGTCGAGGGCGCCCACATCGGCAAGGACCAGCACCGAGACCTGATTGTCGAGGAGCTGCCCGACGGATTCGGCCACCCCCTTGGCCCCGCGTGCCTCCTGGACGTCGGCGAAGGGGGTGAGCGCGCGGGAGAGATAGTAGGTCGGGGCCAGGAGCGGCTGGGCCTGATCGTTGGTGCCGCCGAAGACCAGGCCGACGCGGCGGCGCTTGCCGCGCTCGTCCATCAGCGTCACCGCGCCGGCCGAGCGCTCGGCGGCGATCTCCAGCCGGCTGATGCCGTTGCGGAGCTCTACGGGGAGCTCGAACGTGACCTCGGTTTCGGTGGCCCCGTCGGCGAAGCGGAAATCGTGCTCGGCCAGGGGCAGGCCCTTCTGGTCGAGGGCGCGGACCAAGCCGGCATCGCGGCCATTGGCCGAAGCGCGCAGCACATGGGCGCTGAGCTTGCCGCCGCTCTCGGCCGCGGTGAGGGCCAGAGCCGGTGGCCGGTCGGCGCGCAGGATGGTGAGACGGGCGCCGGCTTTGTTCAACGCATCGGACAAACCCTTGCCGAACGCGTCGGATGCGACACCCGCAACGCCATCGGTGATCCAGACCACAGCGACGGCCGGATGGCGGTCGAGGAAGGCTCCGATGGCGGTCAAATGGACGTCGCGTTGCGGTAGATGGGAGCGCGGCGCGACGGCCCGGAGCCGGTCAAGGGCGGCGGCGGGCGTCTTCGCTTCCAACGCCGCCGGGGCGTCGGCTAGGGCGACCACGGCCACGGGGCGACCGTCCCGTGAGGCGGCCTCGACCTCGTCGGTGGCGGCGCGCATGCGCTCGCGCCAGTCATGCGCGGCGGAAAACCCGTTATCGATCATGACGATGAGCGGCGTCCGCCCGGAGGTCGCGCCGGTACCCGATGGGTTCCAGACCGGCCCCGACACGGCAAGGATCAGGCAAGCCGCGGCGATCATTCGGAGGATTAGCAGCCAGGGCGGGGTCCGCGCCGGCGTCTCGCGCTTGGCCAGCAGGTCGGCCATGATCCGCAGGGGGGGAAACTCGATCCGCTGCGGCCGGGGCGGCGTCACCCGGAGCAAATACCACAATGCCGGCAATGCGATAAGCGCCGCGAGCGCCAGCGGCGCGGCGAAGGTCAGGGGCAATCCGAACATGTGCTGCTCCTCACCCCGTCCCGCGCGCGGCGGCGACCAGCGTGAGGAGACGCAGGGCCGCCTCGCTCGCCGGCCGGTCGGTGCGATGGATCGTCAGAGTCCAGCCCTGGGCGCGGGCGATCTCGGCGAGACCGTCCCGATGCGCGGCGATTCGGGTGCGATAGGCCGCCCCCCACGACGCCGCGTCGCCGATATCGAGGCTCATCTTGGTCTCGGGGTCGTGCAGCACGGCTTGGCCGGCGAAGGGAAAGCTCTCCTCCACCGGGTCGACCACCATGACGAGATGGCCTCTCGTGCCGGAGCCCGCCAGGGAGCCCACCGCTTCTCTAAGCTGTTCCAGCGGCGAGAGAAAATCGCTGACGAGGATCGCCTCGTCGAAGCGGCCCGGCGTGGCGCGCGGCGGCATGTCCTGCTCAAGACCGGCTTTGTCGGCCACCAGAGCCTGCGCCATGGTCTCGACGATGCGGCGTGAGGCCGTGGCCCTGGTGAGACCCAGAAGCCCCGCCCGCTCGCCCCCCTCGACCAGGGCATCGGCGACTGCGAGGCCGAGCACGAGGGCGCGCTCGACCTTCGGCCCCTGCCCGAGGCTCGACGCGAATCCCATGGAGGCGGAACGGTCGATCCAGAACCAGATGTTGTGGGTCGCCTCCCATTCGCGCTCGCGCACGTACAACCTATCGTCGCGGGCGGAGCGGCGCCAATCCACCCGCGCCGCCGCTTCGCCCGCCACGAAGGGCCGGAACTGCCAGAAGCTCTCCCCCTGCCCCGCCCGCCGCCTGCCATGCAGACCATGCGCGAGCGTCGAGGAGACACGCCGCGATTCGAGGATCAGACGCGGCATCCGCTCGGCGAGAGTGAGCGCGCCTTCGGTCTCGTGTCGCCCAGGAGCGCGCTGGGCCGCGTCGAGAACCCGGGTGGCGATCATACCGTTAAAGCTTCGCGGCCAGCTGGGCGATGATCCCCGGCACGGTCTCACCGTCGGCGCGCGCCGCGAAGCTCAAGGCCATGCGGTGCTTGAGCACGGGCTCGGCCAGCGCCTTCACATCGGCCACCGAGGGGGCGACGCGGCCTTCGATCAAGGCCCGGGCCCGCACCGCCAGCGTCAGCGCCTGACTCGCGCGGGGGCCAGGCCCCCACAGGAGCTTGCCCTTCAGGGAAGGGTCCCCTCCTTCCGGCCGCGCGGAGCGGACGAGATCGAGGATCGCATCCACCACCGCATCGCCCACCGGCAGACGGCGCACGAGGCGCTGCGCCGTGAGAAGCGCCTCCGTGGACATCACCGCCTGTGGGGTGTGGTCGCCGACGCCCGTGGTCTCGATGAGGATCCGGCGCTCTGCGGCGCGGTCGGGATAGCCGACGTCGATTTCGAGGAGGAAACGGTCGAGCTGCGCTTCGGGGAGCGGGTAAGTGCCCTCCTGCTCGATGGGGTTCTGCGTCGCCAGCACGTGGAACGGGCGCGGCAGGTCGTGCCGCTCGCCCGCCACGGAGACGAAATTCTCCTGCATCGCCTGCAGCAGGGCGGATTGGGTGCGCGGACTGGCCCGGTTGATCTCGTCCGCCATCAGCAATTGCGTGAAGACCGGGCCGCGCACGAAGCGGAACGAGCGGCGGCGGTCCTGGTCCTCGTCGAGGATCTCGGTGCCGAGGATGTCGGAGGGCATCAGGTCGGGGGTGAACTGCACGCGGCGGGCGTCGAGCCCGAGCACGGTGCCGAGCGTCTCCACCAGCTTGGTCTTGGCGAGGCCCGGCAGGCCGACGAGGAGACCGTGGCCGCCGGCCAGGATGGTGATGAGGGCGAGGTCGACGACCTTCTCCTGGCCGAAGATGACCTTGTGAATGGCGTCCCGCGCCTGTCCCACCTGGCCGAGACACGCCTCCGCGGTGGCAACGATGCCGTCGTCGAGGGAGGTGGCCGGGGCCGGTATGGAGCCTGAAGTCATGCGTTCGATCCCGGTTTGCCACTTCGCCGGCGGACCGGATCAAAGCAGCGCGGACTTGTAGCCTGACGGCCACTTTGGGACGGAGTGTGGCGTTCTTTTCCGGACGCTGGCAAGGTCGACGCGACGACGCAGGCGTTTTGCCAGATATTGGCGCTCTTTCCGCCAGGCTCCGAGCGATCAGAAGTGGCTGAACGACCGCGTGGTGAAGGCGTGTTCGCTGCCGTCCGGCCGACGGAAAACGGGCGCCCGATCGCCGGCCACCACAGTTCCTATCCGTGCGAGCGGGATGCCGACGGCAAGGCTCTCGTCGATGAAGGCGTCGACTTGGTTCGGTGCCAAGGCGCAGAGGATCTCGTAATCGTCGCCACCGGTGACGATGGTGTGGATGAGCCCAGGGTCGAGAGCGAGCGCTTCCCGTGCGGAATCGGACAGCGGTACGTCCGAGAGGATGATCTCGGCGCTGCGGCCACCACCCGCCAGCATCTTCGTCAGATCGCCGGCGAGTCCGTCCGATACGTCCATCGCAGCACGCACATGGCGGCGTAGGCTCCGCGCGAGGGAAATACGCGGCCTGGGATGGCGGTAGCGGTCGATGAGAACGCCGCGCGCTGCCGATCCGAGGTGCTCGCCCCAGTTCGGCATGGAGCCGTCGAGGAGCCGCAAGCCAAGGGCCGCATCACCGATCGTGCCACTGACGCAGAGGATGTCGCCGATCTCGGCCGTCATCCGCCGAACTATACCGCCGTGCGATACCTCGCCGATGGCGGTGACCCCGATGAGGGCGGGACCGGCCGAGCGGACGGTATCGCCTCCGAGGAGTGGGCAGCCGAACGCAATCGCTGCCTCGCTGATGCCAGTGGCGAATCCGGCGAGCCAGGCTTCGGTCCAATTATCGGGCAAGGCGAGGGTCAGGAGGAACCCGCGCGGCGTCGCGCCCTTCGCCGCGATGTCGGACAGGTTCACCCCGAGCACCTTGCGTGCGATCGAGGCAGGGGGATCATCGGGCAGATAGTGGACGCCCTCGACGATCGCGTCGGCGGTCAGGACGAGATCGCAGCCGGGACTCGGTGCGAGGGTGGCGGCGTCGTCGCGCAACCCATCGGCACCATGCCCCGCCAACGGCGCGAAGTAGCGCGCGATCAGCCCATCTTCCGTGGGGCGGGAGGCGGGGGGATTTGTCTTCAAGCGCGCCCGGAACCGGGAAGCCCGGCGAATTCCGATCCACGAACCTCGCGGGCGACCTTGTCGAGGACGGCGTTGACCATGCCGGGCTCGTCGCCGGCATAGAAGCTGTGAGCCACATCGACATATTCCGAGATCGCGGCACGTGCCGGCACGTCCTTGCGGAACATGATTTCGTAGGCTCCAGCACGGAGGATGGCGCGCAAGACCGCCTCGATGCGCTTCAGAGGCCAGCCGCTGGACAGGGCTTTGTCCAGCTGAGGATCGATGGCGCGCTGCTCCTCGACGACGCCACGCAGGAGGTCGCGGAAGAAAGCGATCTCCGCGGGCGGCTGCTCGATGCCATCGATGTCACGGCCGATCCAATAGGCTTCGAACTCGGCGAGCGCTTCGATGACGCCCTTATCGGAAATTTCCATCTCGTAGAGCGCCTGCACAACGGTGAGGCGTGCGCCGCTGCGCTCGATCGTCTTGGCCATGGGCTTCTCAATCCTCTCCCACGGGTGCGGCGGCTGCAGCGCGTTTCAGCGCCAGCACGGCCAAGGCCGCATCCGCCGCGCCCGCACCCTTGTTCAGGTCGGAAACGCGAGCGCGAGCGAGTGCCTGCTCCATCGTTTCCACCGTAAGAATGCCGTTGCCGAGGGGCAGTCGCCCGATCACCGACAAATCCATGAGTGCTCGCGCGCTCTCGGTTGCCACGATGTCGTAATGGCCGGTTTCACCACGAATGACGCAGCCAAGGGCGACGGCGGCGTCGTAGGGCTGCCCCGCGCGAGCTGCCTCCTCCACCAGGATCGCTATGGCTGCGGGAATCTCGAGAGCACCTGGCACTGTCACGACGACACCCTCCGCTTCCGCCGCGTCGAGCGCACCCTGCGCGCCAGCGAGGAGTTCATCGGATATGTCGTCGTAGTAGCGCGCTTCCACCACGAGGACACGCGCGCCCTTTACGTTCGTGGGGGGAGCCGGGCGAGCGGCTGGTGAAGGCGAAACCATCGTGGGCCTTGTCTGTAGTGGCGGAGGGCGACATCGGCACCGACGTGACGAGTGGGCCTCGAGCGCGGGTCGTTGGCGTCACCACCCAGTACGACCGGGTTGGCCCGGTTCGAAATCTTCCGACCGACTGCGTCAGGAACGTAGGTCGGCGACTTGGCGGTCGCTCGGCGAGCGATAGACCGAAGGGTGCGGTATCACAAGATAGCGCATCATGAGGCACGCTTCTCGAACAGCCGGGCCGCGTAGCGGGCGATGAGGTCGACCTCGAGATTCAGCCGGTCGCCGATTCGGCGCTCACCCCAGGTCGTCACCTCCAGGGTGTGGGGGATGAGAAGGACCGAGAAATGGTCGCCATCGATGGAATTGACGGTCAGCGACGTGCCGTCGAGGCAGACCGACCCCTTCTCCGCGATGAAGCGCGACACGGACGACGGTCCGCGCAGAAGAAAACGGTCGCTCGGCGACCATTGCGGATCGCCGGTGCCACCGGTCACGCTCTCGCGGGCGACGATCTCTGCCACTCCGTCCACATGCCCGGTGACAAGATGGCCGCCGAGCTCATCGCCAATCTTCAGCGAACGTTCGAGGTTGAGCCGCGTGCCCTCAGCCCAGCCAACGACGGTGGTCCGCGCGAGAGTTTCGGCAGCTGCATCGACGGAAAAGATACAACCCTGGGTGTCTGACTCGATCGCCACCACGGTGAGGCAGGGGCCGGAACATGCGATCGACGCACCGAGAGCGATGGTCGCCGGATCGTACGAGGATCGGATGCGAATGCGGCGCAGACGCTCATCCCCCTCGACGCTGAGGACCGTTCCTACATCGCTGACGAGGCCGGTGAACATCTAGACGCTCCGTTCGTAGGTGACAGACTGGTCCGGTCCGAACGCGCGAGTTTCGGTGACGCCGAAGCTCGGCTCGTGCAGGCGGGCCTTCAACGCCTCGCCAACGGCCGGCAGGCCCCCTCCACCGATAGCGCGCGGGCCGGTGACGAGGGTGCAGACGTCGACCAGATCAGCAGCTGCCAGGGAATCGGCAAGGTGCGGACCGCCTTCGCAACAGATTCGAGTCAGCCCGTGCTCTGCCAGACGGGCGAGGGCGGCAGACAGGTCGATCCGGCCACTCGAGCACGCTGTCACCTGGATCGTCTCGACGCCGAAGGATGCAAGCATCCGCTTGGCATGAATCGGGGCCGACCGTGTCGTCATCACCAGAGTCGGGATGTCGCGCGCACTACGCACGAGGTGCGAGGCCGGCGACAGACGCAGCGTCGAATCGAGGACAATGCGCAGCGGCGATTGTTGCGACAGGCCAGGCAATCGCACCGTCAGTGACGGATCGTCAGCCCGTGCCGTCCCAATCCCGACCAGGATCGCGTCGGCATGCGCGCGCCACAGATGGACCGCGCCATCGGCGATGGGACCGGTGATGCGCAGGCGCTCATCCGGCGCACCGGACGCGAAGCCGTCCTGCGTGCGGGCGAGCTTGAGATGCAGGCTAGGGCGCCCTTTCGTGACGCGGGTGAAATGGCCGCGATGATCTCTCGCGGCCTCGTCCCGCAGCACATTCTGCGTCACGGCGATACCCGCCTGGGCGAGGCGCGTATGGCCCCTGCCCGCCACTCGGGAATCCGGATCTTCTATCGCCGTGACGACGCGGGTGATCCCCGACGCGATGATGGCGTCGACGCAAGGAGGGGTGGCTCCATGATGTGAGCAGGGTTCGAGCGTGACGTAAAGCGTTGCCCCGCGCGCGCCCTCGCCGGCCATGGCGAGAACGAGAGGCTCGGCATGGGGGCGCCCCCCTGGAGCCGTCACGCCCTGTGCGATCACGCGCTCTCTGCCCGTCTCTCCTGCGACCACAACCGCACCGACTGACGGATTGGGCCAGGTCCGCCCGAGATTTCGCCTGCCGATCGCCAGGGCGAGGCGCATGAAGCGACGATCTTGGTGAGTGTTCGCCTCAGGTACATTCATGACCGCACCCGCGTTCCGCGCTTCGACGGATGTTTGGCCGGCGGACTTGCGCTGGGCGGCAGAACCTCACCGAGAGGGGCTTCATCGCTCGCCTCTTCGTCTTGAAGCGGCGCAATGCCGGAGGTTTCCCCCAGGGTGCCGAGCAACGCCTTGAAGTCACTGGCCTCGCGGAAATTTTTGTAGACCGAGGCGAACCGGACATAGGCCACGTCGTCGAGACCCTTTAGCCCCTCCATCACCAGTTCGCCGATCGCCTCGCTGGCGATTTCGGCCTCGCCGCCGCTTTCCAACTGCCGGGTGATGCCGCTGACCAGTCGCTCGATCCGCTCCGGATCTACAGGGCGCTTCCGCAGGGCCACACCGATGGAGCGCTGCAGCTTGTCACGATCAAACGGGACGCGCTTGCCCGAGCGCTTGAGCACGGTGAGTTCGCGCAACTGCACGCGCTCGAAGGTCGTGAAGCGGCCTCCGCAATCCGGGCAGACCCGACGGCGTCGGATCGCAGCAGAATCGTCGCTGGGTCGCGAATCCTTCACCTGGGTGTCGGGCCCGCCGCAATAGGGACACCGCATCGGGCGGATACCTGCATGGTTGGTGAGAAAACGAGAACGGCCGCGGATATCGGAATCCGCGGCCGTCTCTATCATGTCGGTGACGGCGGGTGCACCCGCCGTCGAACGTCTCAGCCGTAGATTGGGAAACGGTGGGTCAGGGCGTGGACCTTGTCCTTGACCGCGGCCTCGATGGCCGGATCGCCGGCATCGCCCTTGGCCACCAGACCGTCGAGTACTTCCACGATGAAGCCGCCGATCTGCTTGAATTCGGCGACGCCGAAGCCGCGCGAGGTGCCGGCCGGGGTGCCGAGGCGGATGCCCGAGGTGATGGTGGGCTTCTGCGGATCGAACGGAACGCCGTTCTTGTTGCAGGTGATGTCGGCGCGGCTGAGGGCCGCCTCCGCCGCCTTGCCCGTCAGACCCTTCTTCTGAAGGTCGACCAGCATCAGGTGGTTGTCGGTTCCGCCCGAGGTGATGTCGTAGCCACCCGTGATCAGGGTGTCGGCGAGGGCCTTGGCGTTCTCGATGACTTGCTTGGCGTAGATCTTGAACTCGGGCTTGAGCGCCTCGCCGAAGGCAACGGCCTTGCCGGCGATGACGTGCATGAGCGGACCGCCCTGGAGGCCGGGGAAGATCGCCGAGTTGAACTTCTTGGCGAGCGCCTCGTCGTTCGTCAGGATCATACCACCGCGCGGGCCACGCAGAGTCTTGTGAGTGGTGGTGGTGGCCACATGCGCGTGCGGGAACGGCGACGGGTGGACACCGGCTGCCACGAGGCCTGCGAAATGGGCCATGTCAACGAAGAAGTATGCGCCGACGGCATCGGCGATCTCACGGAACTTGGCGAAGTCCCAATGGCGCGGATAGCCCGAGCCGCCGGCGATGATCACCTTGGGCTTGTGTTCGTGTGCGAGGGCCTCGACCTGCTCCATGTCGATGCGCTGGTCGTCGCGGCGCACGGTGTAGGAGACCGGCTTGAACCACTTGCCCGAGACGTTCGGGGGCGCGCCGTGGGTGAGGTGGCCGCCGGCGGCGAGATCGAGGCCGAGGAAGGTATCGCCCGGCTGCATGAGGGCCATGAACACGCCCTGGTTCGCCTGGCTGCCCGAATTCGGCTGCACATTGGCGAAGCCACAATCGAACAGGCGCTTGGCGCGCTCGATGGCGAGGTTCTCGGCGATGTCGACGAACTGACAGCCACCATAGTAGCGACGGCCGGGATAGCCTTCCGCGTACTTGTTGGTGAGGACCGACCCCTGGGCCTCCAGCACCGCCCTCGAGACGATATTCTCGGAGGCGATCAGCTCGATCTCATGCTGCTGCCGGCCGAGTTCCTGGCTGACGGCCTTGGCCACTTCCGGATCGGCGTCGGCCAGGGACGCATTGAAAAAGGAATTCGAGAAGTGCTTGTCGGCAGCGGTACCGGCGCTCATGGAAAGCCTCGATTGTTGAACGGGCGAAGGCGTCCGTTATCCGCTGGCGTTGAGCAGGCGGACGCTCGATGTGCAATTTACTACACGGGCCAGCGAAAGAGGCCAAGCACAGCTAATTTGTAGTCTCGGCCAAAAAAATTTCGGTGCATTCGGTATTCACGGTGGTGAATGCCAGGGGGCACAAGGCGTTGCAGGGTCTGCCACGTCGCGGCCTGCAGCTTTGGGTCGCAGATTAAGAGCGCCTAACAGAACGGCACCGAACGTTGCTTTCAGCGTTGGTTTGGCATGGCCAGACCGCTTCTCCCCGATGATCTCTGGGATGAGATCGCTCCGCTCCTCCCGCCGCCTCGGCCGCGTCCGAAGGGCGGGCGTCGTCCGATCGAGAACC
>NZ_VRVC01000169.1:0-8456 GCF_008040005.1 Methylobacterium sp. WL19 | reverse complement strand
TCCTCGCCCTCTGCCTCGCGGCGGGCGGAGGGGGCGACTTTTCCTCGGCGGCCAGGGCCGGAAGCGACAGCGCTGCGACGCCCGCCGCGAGGCAGAGGGCGAGGATTCGAACCGTCCCCCGCCATCTCCGGGATTCGCCGATCTGCGCGATGGGCTCCCTCTCCTGGAAGGAGAGGGTTGGGGAGAGGTGCGTGGACTCTCCGAAAAGGTCGCACACCTCACCCTGTCCCTCTCCTTCCAGGAGAGGGGACCCGAGCGGCCCGCGAGATCTGCGACTATCGTCGTTCTGCCGGGCAGACACAGAGATGCGAGCGAGGGCGGCCTTCATGTCGTCCTCGATCCCATCGTCACCGTTGCGTCGGCGCAGAACCGGCCCCGCCACGGGGCCGGTCCGGAGACGCGGTCTTTTTAGCCTTCCGAGCGGGCGGCGAGCCGGCTCGCGCCGTAGGACAGGATCCCGGCGATGGCGAACAGCGCGACGAAGGTCTTCACGGTGGCGGTGAACAGCGCCGGCTCAATGCCGGTATCGGTGTAGAGCAGGAGGCCGATGGCGGAGATCGGCAGGAGCAGGACGATCAGGACGGGACCCAGCGGGTTCATGGCGTACTCGCGTATGTCGGGACCGGGGTTCGGCCCTTCTCTCTGTAAAGCGGCCCCGGTCATAGCATTGCTCAGCGCCCGAGGGGACACCCCGGACGCAACAAAATTCACAGGGATCGGACGGTCACGCCGGGATGCGGACGGTGGCGCGCAATCCCCCCAGCGGACTGTCGTGAAGGGCGACGTCGCCGCCATGGGCGCGGGCGATGTCGCGGGCGATGGCGAGGCCGAGGCCCGATCCGCCGGCATCCTGGCGCGCATCGTCGAGGCGGACGAAGGGCTTGAACACCTCCTCGCGGCTCTCGACGGCGATGCCCGGACCGTCGTCGTCGATGGAGACGAGGAAGGACCGCGCCTCCGTGCGGCCGCGAATCGCCACTGTCTCGCCGTACCGGGCCGCGTTGGCGGCGAGGTTGAACAGGCAGCGGCGGAACGCGTCCGGCCGCAGCGTCACCATGGCGCGGCCGTCGAACTTCACCTCGGCCACGTGGGCGCCGAGGCGCTCCACGTCGGTGCGCAGATCCTCCAGCATCGCCCGCATGTCGGTGGGCACGGCGGCCTCGCCGGAATCGCCGCGCGCGAAGGCGAGGTAGGCCTCCAGCATCCGGCTCATCTCGTCGACGTCGCGCTGGAGGTCTTCCACCTCCGAGGTCTGCTCCACCAGGGCGAGCGACAGCTTGAACCGGGTGATGATGGTGCGCAGGTCGTGGCTGACGCCGTTGAGCATGGTCGTGCGCTGTTCCATCGCCCGCTCGATGCGCCGCTTCATCTCGATGAAGGCGTGGCCGGCCTGGCGCACCTCGCGGGCGCCGCGCGGCCGGAACTCGATCTCGCGGCCCTTGCCGAAACTCTCCGCCACGTCGGCCAGCCGCAGGATCGGCTTGATCTGGTTGCGCAGGAACAGGATCGCCACGCCGAGGAGCACCAGGGACGAACCGCTCATCCACAGCAGGAAGATGTGCGAGTTCGAGGCGTAGGCCATGCTCCGCCGCGCGGTCACCCGCAGCACCCCGTCCGGGATCTCGACGCGGATCTCGATGAGGCTGGACCGGCCCACCGTGTCGATCCAGAACGGCCGGCCGATCTGCTTGGCGAGTTCCTCGGAGAGCGTCTCGTCGAGGATGGAGAAGAACGGGCGCGGCCCCGGCAGGGGGAGCTTGGCGCCTTTCAGGATGTCGAGGTCGAGGTTCAGCCGCGTGCCGGCGATGCGGGTGAGGGTGTCGGCGTCCTTGTCCTGGGGGTAGCTCTCGTAGACGTCGATCATCGCCGCCACGTCGGCGGTGACGGCCGCCGAGAGGCGGCGGGTCACGAGCTGCCAGTGCCGCTCCATGAAGGTGTAGGCGATGACCGATTGCAGCAGCACCACCGGGGCGATGATGATGATGAGCGAGCGCGCATAGAGCCCCTTCGGCAGGGCGTTGCCGATGGCGCGCGCGAGCCTCTTCCATATCCGGCGCGGATGCGGTCTCGCGCGCCAGGCGGCGGCGGTGCTGGTTCTGATCCGCGACAGGTTCAGGCCGGCGAGGGCCATGGCGGGTCTCGTCTAATCGATCGCGAGGCGGTAGCCGATGCCGCGGACCGTCTGGAGGAAGAGGGGGTTGCCCGGATCGACCTCGGTCTTGCGGCGCAGGCGGTTGATCTGCACGTCGATGGTGCGCTCCGCCGCGAGCCCGCCATTCCCGGCCAGCACGTCGCGGTCGACATTGCCGCCCTTGGCCTCGGCCAGGATCGTCAGGATCTCGCGCTCGCGGTCGGTGATGCGGATGGTCTCCTCGTCACGGCGCAACTCGCCCCGGTCGATGCGGTAGGAGAACGGCCCGAACGTCACCGTGGCGATGGTGCGGTCGGAGGGCGGCGCGCCGTCCGGGCGGCGCTTGATGATGTTGTTGAGGCGCAGGATCAGCTCGCGCGGCTCGAAGGGCTTGGGCAGGTAATCGTCGGCCCCGATCTCGAGCCCCATCACCCGGTCGTTGGGGTTGGAACGGGCGGTGAGCATCAGGATCGGCACCCGCGAGGTCTCACGCACCTGCCGGGCGTAATCGAACCCGTTCTCCCCCGGCATCATCACGTCGAGGACGAGGGCGTCGAAGACGAAGCTCTGCGCCCGCTGCCGGGCCTCCTCGACATTCCCGGCGGCCGTGACGCGAAACCCCTGTTCGTAGAGATAGCGCGACAGCAATTCGCGCACCCGCCGGTCGTCGTCCACCACGAGGATGTGGGGGGCGTGGTCGGGAAGCTCGGCGCGGATTCTCGGCTCCGGCGACGCCATGTCAGCGACGGCTCCGGGCGCGGCGCGCCATCAGGCTGGTCACCGCCGCGCGCTCTTCGGGTTCGATCATCGCCATGAGAAATCCCTGTGCCGCGGAAAATCCGTTTCCGTCCCGGGCGCCCGTCGGTTCGTCCGCCACCGGATCGGCGATGGCGCGGGCCACCCGCCGCACCTGGACCCGCGTCAGTTCCGCCGTGAGCGTCGCGCCCGTCTCCGAACAATAGAGCAGCCTCTGGCGGCGGTCGCTCCGGCCGGTCTTCTGCACGATGTGGCCCTGTTCGATCAAATCCTTGAGAACCCGGTTCAGACTCTGCTTCGTGATCCGCAGGATGTCGAGGAGTTCGGCGATGGTCAGGCCGGGGTAGTGATAGACGAAATGGAGCACCCGGTGGTGCGCCCGCCCGAAGCCGTATTCGGCCAGCATCCGGTCCGGGTCGCCGACGAAGTCGCGGTAGGCGAAGAACAGCAGTTCGACGAGGTCGTTCGTTACGCCCTCCGGAGCCGGACCTGACTCCGCCTGCCCGTCCTCCTCCTCGGACAGGGATAGGGGGTCCGGGCCCGTTGCCAGGGTGGATTGGCGCGTCACGTCCGGCGACATCCTCAATATACGTCAGTGTTGTTGACATATCTCAGGGGCGTTGATACCCGTCAAGCCTTACCGGGGCCGGCTCGCCGTAACGGCCGTCTTGCGGACCTCCGTCCTCGCGGATACTGCGCGGGGCATTGCCTGGCCATCGCGCCAACCCGATCGATCGACCCCGCAGGCGCGACGATGCGAGCCCGCGGATTCAAGGAATTCGTCATGTCCGTGATCCCGTTCGACGAACGCGAGGGCACCATCTGGTTCGATGGCGTGCTGGTGCCGTGGCGCGAGGCCAAGATCCACGTGCTCAGCCACGGCCTGCATTACGGCTCGGCGGTGTTCGAGGGCGAGCGCGCCTATGGCGGACGGATCTTTAAGAGCCACGAGCATGCCGAGCGCCTGCTCCGCTCGGCGCAGTACCTCGATTTCACGATTCCCTACGGCGTCGCCGAGATCGAGGCGGCCAAGGAACTCGTGCTCAAGACCAGCGGCCTCACCGACGCCTACCTGCGTCCCGTGGCCTGGCGCGGTTCGGAGATGATGGGCGTCTCGGCCCAGAACAACACCATCCACCTCGCCGTCGCCGCCTGGGAATGGCCGAGCTATTTCGATCCCGAGACCAAGATGAAGGGCATCCGCCTCGACATGGCCGATTATCGCCGGCCCGATCCGCGGACGATCCCCTCCGCCTCGAAGGCGGCCGGCCTCTACATGATCTGCACGATCTCGAAACACCGGGCCGAGAACAAGGGCTATGCCGATGCCCTGATGCTCGATTGGGAGGATTACGTCGCCGAATGCACCGGCGCGAACATCTTCTTCATCCAGGACGGCGTGGTCCACACGCCACTCGCCGACCGCTTCCTCAACGGCATCACCCGCCAGACCGTCATCGACCTCGCCCGTCGGCGCGGTTTCGAGGTGATCGAGCGGCGGATCAGGCCCGAGGAGATGGAGGGCTTCTCCGAGTGCTTCATCACCGGCTCGGCCGCGGAAGTGACGCCTGTCTCCGAGATCGGCCCCTACCGCTTCACCCCGGCCGCCATGACCAAGACGCTCATGGACGATTACACCGCCGAGGTTCAGCCGAAGGCGGTGGCGGCGTAGTTCGGGCCGCTCTTCGCGCGGTTGCATCCACGCATCCGGTGGCTCCCGCCACATGACGGCCTCGCCGTCACTTCGTGGGAGCCTGCGAGGGCGAGGGACAAGACGCATCCACATCGCGCGCCCCCGGTGGTGACGAGGCGGGGCCGTCCATCGCACGACCCCCGTCCCATTCAGGGAAGGGACGGGGGCGTCTAAGGCCGCCGTCGATCAGGCCGCCATCGGGCCTTGACGCCGGTGGCCCTTCACGTCGTAGCGGTCGAGCATCATTACCTTGTCCCAGACGCGCACGAAATCCGCCACGAACCGGCTCTGGCCGTCGCTGCCGGCATAGGCATCGGCGATGTTACGCAGCTGCGCGTTCGACCCGAAGATGAGGTCGTTGCGCGTGGCCTCGAACTTGGCCTGTCCGGTTTCACGGTCCTTGAGGGCGAAGGACGTTCCGTCCGCATCGATCTTCTCCCAGACCAGATTCGTGTCTGTCAGGGTGCGGAAGAAGTCCGTCGTCAGCACGCCCACCCGGTCGGTGAAGATGCCCCGGTTCGAGCCGTCGTGATTGGCGGCGAGCGCCCGCAGGCCGCCGGTCAGCACCACCCATTCCGGTGCGGTCAGCGTCAGCAGGTTGGCCTTGTCGAGGAACAGTTCCTCCGGCGACAGGCTCCGCGTCATTGCCCCGAACCCGTCATCGACGTAGTTGCGGAACCCGTCGACGACGGGTTTCAGCCACTGGAACATCTCGATGTCGGTCAGCTCCTGTGTGGTGTCGACCCGGCCGGGCATGAACGGCACCTGCGTCTCGACCCCGGCATCCCTGGCGGCCTTCTCCACGGCGGTACAGCCGGCGAGCACGATGAGGTCGGCCAGCGAGACCTGCTTGCCGTCGGTCCGGCCATGGTTGAACTCCGCCATGACCCCACGGAGCGCGTCGACCACGGGCGCGGCCCGGCGGTTGACGGCCCAGTCCTTCTGCGGGGCAAGGGCGAGCCGGCCGCCGTTGGCGCCACCGCGCTTGTCGCTGTCGCGGTAGGTCGAGGCCGCCGAGAAGGCGGTGAAGGCCAGATCCGAGACCGACAGGCCCGTGGCCAGGATCGCCTGTTTGAGGGTGGCAACCTCGGCCTCGCCCACTGGGGCATAGGCCGCATCGGGGATCGGATCCTGCCAGAGCAGACCGTCCTCGATCGTCACCTCCGGGCCGAGGTAGCGGTGCTTGGGCCCCATGTCGCGGTGGGTCAGTTTGTACCACGCCTTGGAGAAGGCCTGCGTGAAGGCGTCGAAGTCGTTGAGGAACTTCTCGCAGACCTTGCGGTATTCCGGATCGACCTTGAGGGCGATGTCGGAGGTCATCATCATGAGGGGATGCGACTGCCCCGCGACATGTGCGTCGGGCGTCCGCGGCGCGCTCGGGTCTTTCGGTGTCCATTGCAGGGCGCCGGCCGGACTCTTGGTCTGCTCCCAGTCGAACTTGAAGAGGTTCTCCAGGTAGGCATTGTCCCATTGGGTCGGGTCGGGGGTCCAACTGCCCTCGATGCCGTTGGTCATCGTGTCCTTGCCGGCGCCGGTGCCGTTCGGGTTGTGCCAGCCGAGGCCCATCGCCTCCATCGGCGCCATCTCGGGCGGCGGTCCGATCTCCTTGGCGGGGGTCATGCCATGGCTCTTGCCGAAGGCGTGGCCGCCGGCGATGAGCGCCACGGTCTCCTCGTCGTTCATGGCCATGCGGGTGAACGTCACGCGGATGTCGTTGGCCGAGCCCTGCGGGTCGCCGTTGGCGTAAGGCCCCTCGGGGTTCACGTAGATCAGCGCCTGGTGGGAGGCGGCGAGGGGGTTCTCCAAGTCGTAATCGGCGTCGCCATTCTTGCCGCGCCAGCGCTTGTCCCGGTTGACCATGTCGTCGAAGCTCGACACCGAGCCCATCTCGACGACCTCCGGACCCCAGTAGGTGGCGTTGTCCGCCTCCCAGGCGTCGAGGCGCCCACCGGCGAAACCGTAGGTCGGCAGGCCCATGATTTCCAGGGCGCAATTGCCGGTGAGCACCATCAGGTCGGCCCAGGAGAGGGCGTTGCCGTATTTGTGCTTGATCGGCTGCAGGAGGCGGCGCGACTTGTCGGTGTTGCCGTTGTCCCACCAGCTCGAGATCGGCGCGAAACGCTGCATCCCGGTGCCGGCGCCGCCCCGCCCGTCCGCAATGCGGTAAGTGCCGGCCGAGTGCCAGGCCATGCGGATCATCTGCGGGCCGTAATTGCCGTAATCGGACGGCCACCACGCCACCGACGAGGTGAGGAACTGCTTGATGTCGCTCTTGAGCGCGTCGAGGTCGATGGTCTCGAACGCTTTGGCGTAGTCGAAATCCGGTCCGAGCGGATCGGCCGCGAGGCCGTTCTGATGCAGGAGCTCGACCCTCAAGCGGTGCGGGTACCAGTTCTCGAGGGCCGGGCGGCTGCCGAGGGCTCCGCCGATGCGGTCGCCTCCGAACGGGCATTGGCCCGCCATCGGGTACGAGTCGGTATTCGTCTTGTCGATCGTCATCTCGTTCATCTACATTTCCCTGCGCGCAGAACCGGCGGCACCGGATGGATCGGACCGCCGGTCCGTCGCCGGCGTGAGGCGTGCGACACCCTGAGAGACGGCGACGCTCGCGCCATCCGGCGCCTTGAGCGAAATCTGGCGCGCGTCTCGAAAATCAAGGTGTCGTCGCCGTCCAGGCGGGCTCGACCGCCACCAAGGCGCCCTGGGACATGCCGCCTCACATCTGCGCGAGTCGACGACGAGGCCTCGAATCCTCGCCCCGGGGACAGGCGCGACGGCGCGGAACTCATCGGCGAGGCCCTCGTTATGAAGAGAACAATTCATGAACGAGGTTGCGCGATGACGAAGAAGCAGGCGACGGACGAGAACGAGAACCCGAAGACGGCCGGTGGCGACGCATCGAACCGGATCAAGGATCCGAGCGAGTGGACCACGGGCGACGAGCCGATGACCGGCGCGCAGGCCTCCTACCTCAAGACCCTGTCGGAGGAGGCGAAGTCGCCGGACGCGTTCGAGCCCGATCTCGACAAGGCCGAGGCTTCCAAGCGCATCGACGCTCTCCGCAAGGAAGCCGGACGGGGCTGATCCGCCCTCATCCTCGGTTTCCGCTGCTTCCTGAGTGGAGAAGCGGGCGTTTTACGGGAAACGTTTAAACGGGCGGCAACGATTTCCGGCGTAGGACAACCTGCGCCGGCTTCGTCGAGGATAGCCCCACTTCCATGACGAACCGCGAGACAATTCGGGCGACGCAGCGGGATCGGGCTCGATCCCGTGTCCCGGGCCTCGCCGCCCGGTTCAAGCGGGACACGTGCGGCACGACGGCGATCGAATACACGCTGATCACCGGACTGATCTTCCTGGCGATCGTCACGGCTCTCCACCTCTATGCCGACAGCGTCGGCGCGATGTACAAATATATCGGTGACGCCATCGCCCGGAGCACGTGAGGCTTCGCGCGACGCTCAGCGCCGTGTCGGGCCGGGTTTTGCGGCGGGTTTCGCCTTCGACGGATCCATGGCCGTCATGCCGTCGCGCCACAGGCTGTCGAACAGGCTCTGCATCGTCCGTGCGTTCTCCTGCTGGGCCTCCAGCCCGGACTGGAACATCTGCTGCAACAGGTCGAACGGGTTGAGCGGGGAGGCTTGCGCCGCTTCGGTGGTCCTCGTGCCCGAGGCGGGTTTGGAACCCGACGCAGCTTTCGAACTCGCGGATGGGCTGGGCTCCGGGAAGAAGCGCGCCGGTGGCAGGCTTCTCTGGGCCGGGGTTGCGCGGGAAGACGTCACGTCCTTGGGCGCGGACAGCATCGAGCCGCCCGCCGCCATGAACGTGTTCATCATCTCCGTCCAATAGGGATGGGTCGGGATGCCGAAGGGGGAG
>NZ_VRVC01000168.1:0-8631 GCF_008040005.1 Methylobacterium sp. WL19 | reverse complement strand
CTCCTGCCGGGCGGCCTCACGGGCGGCGGAGGCCGCTGCCTTCTCGGCTTGCTCCTTCGCCGCGCGGTCGGCGGCGCGGGTGGCGGCTGCCTTCTTGGATGCGGCCTCGCGGGCCGCGGCCTTCTCCAGCGATCCGTCCGTCATGAAGGCCTCGACCTTGGCGATAGCCTCGCCGACCGCCTCGGGGCGCTCCTTCTTGCGGACGACGATGCGGATGTCGGCCTCGGACGCCAGGCCCTTGAGCGCCTTCATCAGGGCCTTGGGCGGCGTGGTGGCGTCGAGGATGAGCCACGTGTTGGCCTTGCCCGGGTTCGCCACAATGAGGCGGCCGTCGAGGCGGCGCTCGACGATCTCGGCAGGGCGCTCGGCGCCGTACACCAGGACCTGGGTATCCGTGATCTCGGTGGGGTCTTTGCTCGTGGGCATTGGTCTTTTCCATCATCGGCCCGGATCGCCCCGGGAGGCCTCGGCTTGCGCCGGTGATCTACATATACCGCAATTTGCGGTATACACAAGGGCTGCTGGAAAATCACCGCGCTCCCCTGACCGTTAACTGGTCAGGGACGTCCGCGCTGGACGAATCTGGGATGCGTGCTTCGATCAGTGTCTGAAGGGGTCTCGTCCAAGTGGCGGGGCCCCATAAGATTCCTGGAGGGGGTAGAGATGATATCGCGCGGCGCTGATGGCCTCTTAGTCATGACGACCGAGATCGACGACCTGGCGACCCGCCTCGCGTCTCTGTCGCCCGAGGACGCTGCGCAGGTGCACCGGACGGTGTCGGGCCTCCAGGCCGAGCGCGCCCGGGCCGAGGAGGAGCGCATCGCCGGGCTGCGCGCGATGAGGGACCTGGAGGTCGTCATCGAGTCCCTGGAGTTCGGCCACGAGAGCAACCGTGATCCAAGGGCCGCCCTCGTCCTGCTCCGGGACGCCGGGTTCGTCCGGCACGTGAACCTGGAGGCGGCCTATCGCGCCGGGTACGAGCGCTCGGTCTACGATGGCGGCGGCATCCAGGAGATCCCCGGCGAGGACGACGACGAGTACATCGCCGGCCGGGGCTTCGACCTCGACGCCCTCGTGAAGAAGGGGGCCTAGCCATGCGGTTCGAGCACCAATGGAGCGAGGACGAGACGACCGTCTACAAGGTGGTTTTCACCATCGAGGAGCTTCAGGCGGCCGCGGCCGCCACGGGCCTGGACATGACCGCCTTCCGGGGGATGCACGTCTTCCATCACCACCATGATTTTGATCACCGCGTGGATGGCTACCGGATGGATCCCAAGGCTGTCGCCCACATGCAGCCGCTCGTCGAGGAGGCCCTCAACCGTCGAGACGAGGCTCACCGCCGGTCCAGTGCATGGCGCACGGCGAAGCGTCTGGGCTGGCATGTTCTGGATGAGAACGGGGCCCCTGTCCCGGAGCCCGCCACGGTTGGGCAGGACTGGTGATGCCCGTGTTCGAGTGCACCTCGCGCGTCACCCGGCGCTCCCTCATGAACCAGACGAAGGACGAGCTCGCGACGCGGGTGCTGGAGCTCATGGAGGAGATCGGCACGGTCCGGGACCGCATGGCGAAGGTGGAGGCCGACCGTCTCGACGAGGGGCTCCGCCGGAGCGGGCGGGAGCGCTCCGAGGCCGCGGCCGCCGAGCGGTACGAGGAACTCCGCGCTGCGGCCAAGGCAGCCCTCGGCGAGATCCCTTGCGGTCCGGAATGGCTGGAGCGTCTGCGGTCCGCCGTCGCCGGCGCCAGGGTCAAGGATACCGAGGCCGCCGCCCGGGGGCGCATGGACGGGCTCGCCGAGCGGTGCTTCGAACGGGTCTGCCGCGAGCGGGACGAGGCGGTTGCCGGGGCTCGGGAGGCTGAGGCAAGGGCAGCGATACCCGAACCAGCCGATGCGTTCGGTGCCCACATCGAGGCTGGAACGCTCGGCCGGATCGGTGATCGCGAGATCGGGCCGGGGCATGTCGTGCTCTCCGAGGCCCGCTATCGTTGGCTGTTTCACCGTGCCGGACTGCCCGTCGATAACCTCCCTATCGCCGTTCAACGGGCACCGGACCTCGCGCCGTTCGAGGCCGAGATGGAGGCCGCCCTGGCGCCCCTGTTCGCCCCTGTGCCCGTGCGGGATTCCGATCTCCCCGCCGTCGTCAGCCCTTGCGCCTGAGGCCCCCATGCAGCGCTACACCTCCGATTTCCGGTCTACCTACGATCATCTCCCGGCGCCCTTCGGGAAGCGCATCATCCCGCTGTGGGTCGTCGCCGGCCTCGGCCTGGTGATCGCCTTGGGCCTCATCGCGTGGTCCCCCCCGTCTCAGGAAACCGCGTGGTCCAGCCAAGGCGGCGTCCGCGTCTGGACGGACCCGGCGACCGGGTGCCGGTACACCCATGCCGGCCTCGGCATGCAGCCGCTCCTGGGACCGGACGGGCGCCCCGATTGCCAGAGGAGGCCGCAGTGAGCGAGCGCCTGATGAACCCGACCGTCACCCTCAACCGCAAGCACTTCGCGACCGAGGAGGACTGGCAGCGCGCCATCCGCGAGGGAGGCACCTTCACGCTCGCCGGCGGCATCAGGGTTCACGTCACCCTGGGCGAGGAGATGGACCTCGATGACGACTGGTGGGTGAACCTCGGCGAGCCAGTCGCGGAAGTCTTCATCTCTGGCGGCCATGACGTGGAGGTGACCACCTACACCGAGGAGGTAACATTCCATTCCGATGGCAGCTAGTCGCGGAGGCTGGGATGAGGGAGGGGATCTTGAGGCGAGCACTGTACCTCCGACCTGAGAACCTCGGCCTCACCGGTCTCGACGACGCGGTGAAGGCTTGGTTGCGCAAGGAAGGTTTCGACCCTGTTGACGCCGCCCCGTACGAGGTCGCGGCCTACCTGCCCTACGACGGCGGCGGGGCCTACTACCACGCGGACGTCTCGCCCAAGATGGCGACCGCCTTGGTCGCGCACATCGCCGATGGCACGGAGATCCGGGGCATCTACCTCAGGGGAACCGACACCTATTGGGCTGGCGAGGCCGACCGCGAGAACGACTATCAGGAGCTCGAAGCTGTCGACCTCGAATGGGACGACACGCACTGCGGGGGCATGCCGACGCTGGCCATCATGACGCCCGCCCAGGTCGAGGAGGCGGAGCGAGCCATCAGCCGCAAGCGCCAGTTGAACTGGCACGACCTCGGTGCCGTGTGGGCGCCGGAAGGAAATGGGGCATGACCATCCTCATCACCGCCACCCTGGGCAGCTTCCGTCTGCAGCCTTGGGAGCCCGCATCGCCTCCACCTCCGCCGCCCGTGAACAAGCCGGACGAGTTCTGGTGGATCGAGTGGGACGAGGGCATGCCGCTGCAGCCGGCGTGCGTGTCCTTCGAGGGCGACGTCCCGGATAAGGTCCAGCAACTCGGCGACGACTCCTGGGGCGGTACCCCGATCTCCGAGAGCAACGTCCGCCTGGTCGCTCCGGTGATCCCGCACGTGCCCGGGCAGGTCGTCATCGCCCGCGAGGAGTTCGAGGCCTTGTACGAGGCGCTCAGGTTTCGGGACACGGAGGCCCCGAGCTTCTCCTGGCTCGACGCACTGAAGACCAGGGTCGACGCGCAGGTCGCCGCCGCCTGAGGCCCCGGCCCGGCCAACGTGTAAAACGATTCCCAAAACCCGATCCGGGAATCGTTTTACACGTTCGTGGCAGCCCTGGTAGATGCGCGGGCATAGCCCGCAAGGGTGAGCCACGAGTGAGCCACGACCGATTCGTTCGGGTCTCGCGGCGGCTGCTCTGGCGATGTGCGAGAGGGGATGTTGGCTGCCCTGACGCCTGCCGCTTAGAAGGCGGCTGCTCTATCCAGCTGAGCTACGGAGTCGGGGTGCCGCGCCCCGTCTAGCACCGCCCTCCCCACCTGTCATTAGCCTCGGGCGAACCCTGGCTTCACACGGCGAGAGCCTGCTGGAGGAAGCGACGACGTGCGTTCGGTCGCCTCGGCGGGGGCCGGTCTGGGATCCCGCAGCCTCAGCGACCTCGGGACCGGGCTAGGCATGCCGCGCAGGCCTTCCGCTTATCGTCGGCTCTGCCTGGGCAAGCTCGCGCAGCGGAAGTCTCGTGAGAGACGGTCGGACAGGAGGTCCGCTATGGAGCTGCAAAGCTATAGGCGGCCACAGACGGTGTGTCTTCGGCCGGGGGAACTCATCGACGGGACTCGTAATCGACCTCGCCAAGGCGGCGGGTGCCCTCCGAGGCCGTGACCGAGACTACAAAATCGAACGCCCCGACAGCGCGGCCTCCTTGCCAGAGGTCCCGAACCCGCATCGCCGAACTTCCGGCAGACCTCTCAGCAGCAGCGCCGGCCCTCCCCGGCCTCAGCGAGGAGACTCATGGTACAAGTCCAAACCGGTAGTCGATAGTGAAGCTGCCATGCATCTTACGATGACCGATCGTCAGCTCTCACCACAGTCGCACATACATTCAGCAAAGCTGTCCAGTCATGAGTAAGCCCACTCCCGGCATCGCGCTGGGAGTGGGCATTCTTGTCACCGATTGGATACATCCGACGTCGCCCAAACAGGCGCCGTCGGACGGGCATCAGGCCGCCTGCTTCTTGCGGGGGCCACGGCGCTTCTTTTCGGGCGGGGCGGCGACGGCCTCCTCCTCCGGCTCGCTCACGACCTCCTCGGGCGCAGCCTTGGATACGGGGGATACGGTCTTGCGGCGCTGCTGACCGAGACCAAGGGCGCGAGCCAATTCTGAACGCTGTTCGGAATAGGCAGCCGACGTCATCGGGTAGTCCGGCTGCAGGCCCCATTTGGCCCGATACTGTTCGGGGGTCAGACCGCGGAGTGTGAGGTGCCGCCGAAGCGTCTTGTACTGCTTGCCGTCCTCGAAGCTGACCAAGTAATCCGGCGTCACGGAGCGGCGGATTTCCTGTGGCGTCGCCTTCGGCGGGCCGGTCTCAGCGGCAGGTGCGCTGCTCGTGCTCACCGAGCGGATGGCCTCGTGCACATCGCTGAGGAGCTTAGGCAGTTCGGCGCTCTGGACGTGATTGTTGCTCACATACGCGGAGACGATATCCGCGGCCAAGGTGATGAGACGGGCTGAGTCGGTGTCGGATTCACTCATGATATTCGCGCCATCGCTTCGCTATGTTGATACTGTACGCTAGCCTATGCTCCGTTCGCGCGTGTAGCAAGATGTTATTGAAAGAAATCCACTGGTTTACGGATCAATCGTTCAAATATTTCGCGTGTTCGCCGTCTGCGAGCCCCACATCCTTGGTTGCGCATACGTTTGGAGGGTGAAGCGAACAGAATTTACCGAGTGTTCTGCCGCATTAGAGCGTCACGGAAGCCTGCTCAACATAGGGTCCAGCGAAGGACGGCATGAAGAACTTTGCCACCGGCGCGAGGCATCGGTAAAAACGGTCTCAACCAATCATTGCAGATTTTTCGGCTTCGGAAGCCCAGGCGGTCGAGACTGGCGTTCATGCCAGTCGATCCCAATTGCGGATATGTTTGACAACGGTCCGTGGGCGGACACCGTGCGTTCGCCAGCCGCGATCGTCGCTCTCTCTTTGGCGGTACTTCCGTTCAAGTGTCCGTCAGAACGCTCCCCTTCCAACACTTGCCGGTCTACGAACGAGTCGGCCACATAACGCTTGGCAGCCCTCGAATCGCGATCATCGTGGTCTATGCCAGCAGATTGCACGGTGTCTGCGATGATGTGTACTCTCATAAAGTCGTATGTATGCTCTCCCTCTAATGTTTTAAGCTGAGGCGCCGGATGGCGCGGCAGGTGTGTTTGTATTTCTTTCGCCGGAAATCGTCTCCACCACCGGACAAACGATCATCTTGTCACAGGACGGAGCAAGGCCAATCGGCCACGGGCAGAGAATCGCCAGTGGATCCCGCTTCTCTTGTCAAAAGTGAATGAGCCGCCTCTCTCACAACGTCATCGAGCATCGATCCCTAACTTGATCGATCATAAACAGTTCCTTGGCTGCGCATTTAAACCGTATTTTTAGACAATAAAATTGATCGGTCTTGCTAGCTTCGATGTCGAATTTTGCAAAATAATTCGGTCGTCACTGGTCTCTCGGCATCAGAAAGCCGGTCTGTGACTGGAGGTGACGGTGGGCAGCCTCGCTGGAACGCGATCGACAGGGGTTAGCGGTGCCCCAATAAGCTGGCACCGATGCAATTCAGGCGCGCGGAGATGGCGGGGACTGGGCGCCCGCAGGAATAGCTCGGCGCGAGTCGGGAAACGGCTTCCGCGATGGGCGGAAGACATTGCTGTGCCTCTTCTGGATAATTGGATCGTGCTTTCCCGGTGCGCGACCGGTTGCATGCTACGGGCTGATCCCCGCGCAGACCCTCGATGATGGTGCTGAACGACCCAGTGGCGGTCGTGATCCCGGCCCCTGGAATCGCGACGTGCCGTCGTCGCGCGAGGTCATCATCGCGAGGGGCGGGAACGTAGCGATCGGGCGGATTGAGGCATGTCCGGCACCGAGGACATGACGTGATTCGACCTCTTCCCCAATCCGCGTCGCGATATCAATCCAGACCGAGCATGAGACCGATATTCTGCACGGCGGCGCCCGATGCGCCTTTGCCGAGATTGTCGAGCCGGGCCACGAGCAACGCATGAGCATGGTCAGGCGTACCATAAACCCGTAATTCGAGGTGATCGCTGTCGTTCAGAGCTTCGGCGTCCGGCTTATCGTCCGGGTTGGTCCGAACCACGGTCACCATCGTGCTTCCGGCGTAATGCGCAGTGAGGGCCGCTTGCAGCGCAGCAGCATCCGGATGTCCCGGCAGAGTATCGAGGTGGAGCGGGATACTCACCAGCATGCCCTGGCGGAAGTTTCCCACGGACGGGATGAAGATCGGCCGCCGGGTCAGGCCGCCATAGACCTGCAGTTCCGGCAGGTGCTTGTGAGCAAAGCCGAGACCATAGAGCTGAAAAGCCGGTGCCTCTCCGGCCTCATATGTCTCGATCATGTTCTTGCCGCCGCCGCTATAGCCGCTGACCGCGTTGACACTGATCGGCGTATCGGGCGGCAGCAATCCAGCATCGACCAGTGGCCGCACGAGAGCGATGGCACCGGTGGGATAGCAGCCGGGATTCGCGACGCGCCGCGCCTCGCGGATCACTTGTGCCTGACCGGCATTCAATTCGGCAAAACCGTAAGCCCAGCCAGGGCTGACGCGATGGGCGGTGCTCGCATCCAGGATGCGGGGTCCGCCATTGGGCAGGCCATCGGCCAAGGCCACCGTTTCCTTCGCCGCATCGTCGGGCAGGCAGAGAACGACGAGATCCACATCCGCCAGAAGGGCGCGTTTGACCGCTATGTCCTTGCGGCTCTCGTGCGGGATGCTCTTCAGGGAAACACGGCCCTCGCGCTCCAGGCGTTCGCGAATGCCAAGGCCGGTGGTGCCGGCCTCCCCATCGATGAACACTGTAGGCTTTGCCACTGCGCTCTCACTCATTCCAAAAGTCCCGTTCGTCTCGCCTGGGATGGGAGCCGCCCTGCGCGTTCGCGGGGTGGAGGCTGCGGCCTCTCAAGTCAACATCGCGGTTTTACGACGTTTCCGGCTGCGCCGCCTGTATCGTGTTGCTTTTTCACGGATTGATGACACGCCGTCCACCGGGAACCGGCCCCCTCGGTGCAGGTTGATCGCACGGAAACAAGCATAGGCTCGAACGATGGCGGCCAGCGCTGAAAAGACCGACCCTAAACTATGGGACAGGATCAAGTCCGAGGTGACCGCTTCCGACAAGGGAGGCAAGGCTGGGCAATGGTCGGCCCGCAAGGCCCAGGCGGCAACGAAGGCTTATAGGGAGGCCGGAGGCGGCTACAAGGGCAAGAAATCCGACGAGAACAGCCTGACGCAATGGTCGAACGAGGAATGGGATACGAAATCCGGCAAGCCCAGCGGTAAGACCGGGGAGCGCTATCTTCCAAAGAAGGCCCGCTCATCCTTGTCGAAGGACGAGTATGACCGCTCCACGAGAAAGAAGCGCGCGGACACCAAGGACGGCAAGCAGTTCTCCAATCAGCCAAAGGATGTGGCCGAGAAATCCGCGGCCGCCAGGAAGGCCGGGACCAAGCAAGGAAGAGCGTCCGGCGGCCCGACGAAGGCAGAGCTGATGCGGAAGGCCAAGTCCGCGAACATTCGTGGCCGGTCAACCATGTCGAAGGACGAACTCGAAAAGGCGCTTCATGTTGCGTGACCGCATGGCCATGCGGATGCCCAAGCTCGTCTTCCATATCCGTTTTGAACGGAACTGAACCGCGCGGAGTTCTGCCCCAGACATCACCCGCCGTTCAGGAATTTGCCTAGATGATCGCCAGACCCGTCGTTCTCAGCCTATGTCTCGCCCTGTCACCGACGGGAGCCGTCGTCGCGCAGATCATCGAAGCGCCGGCCGGTATCGGTACCGTTCCGTCGAGCCGCGGTGAGGCTATGACACCGGAGGGTGGACGCAGCCAAGCGCCGTCGAGCGCGGCAGTACCAGCCAACGGATCTACGGAAAAATCTCGTGCCAGCCAGGCTCCCGTCGGTGGTGCGGGCGTGGCAACGGGCACGTCGTCCGGCGCGGGCGTCGGCACCGGCGTCGGCGGCCCGCCCGGAACCGGGGCCC
>NZ_VRVC01000167.1:0-8872 GCF_008040005.1 Methylobacterium sp. WL19 | reverse complement strand
CACCGCCGTCGCCAACCGACCCTGGACCCGCTCCGGCAGCCCGCCGCCCTCCAAGGCCGGCCGGTAGGCCCGCTCCGCCTTCCAGTCCCGCAGTAGAGGACCCACCACCCGGTTCGAGCCCCCGCGCCGAAGCTCCAGGATCACGTTGCGCATCGACACCCGCACGCCCTTCGCGTGCAGACGGTCCGCAACCCCGAAAACCTCCACCTTCGTCGGCATCGAAAACCCCCGTGGAAAACCCCACGGATGTCGCGCGAACACGGTTAACGCCGCGTTGATTCCCGGGCACAAGGAACCGGGAAGCGCGTCCCGTTGCCTGTTTCCTTACGAGTCGCGCGCCATAAGTCCAGGGATCGCCCGGACACCCGGCTCTCCCACTCCCAAAGGACCTCCGATGAAACGTTTGCGATTGCCCGAATCCCCCTGAAACCCGGAGCGTCCAGGCTTTTGTCGCCGCAGCCTCCGCGACCCCGCGAGGCTCGAAATGACCACCCGAATCCTGTTCACGGCCGACACGCATTGGGCCCACCAGGCCACCCTGGGACCGAGGCTCGGCCTCAACCGCCCCTTCGCCACGATCGAGGAGCACGACGAGGCCCTCATCGAAAACTGGAACGCCGTCGTCGGGTCCAGGGACACGGTCTGGCACCTCGGCGACTTCTGCTACCGCTGCCCGGAGGACCGCGCCCGCACCATCTTTTCGCGACTTCGGGGAAGGCGCTTCCTCGTGCGCGGGAACCACGACAAGATCGGGGCACGCCTTCCTTGGGACGGTCCGGTCGTCGACGTCGCCCATGTGCCTGTCCCCCTTCCCGACGGGACCGTCCAGGGAGTTTGGTGCAGCCACTACGCGCATCGCGTCTGGCCCCGCATGCACCGCGGCGACATCCACCTCTTCGGGCATTCCCACGGAACCCTTCCGGGCACCGCGACCAGCACGGACGTCGGCGTTGACTGCTTCGGTTATCGTCCCGTGACCCTGGACGAGATCCGCGTCCGCCTCGCCGAGAACGCCCTTCGCGATGGAGGTCGGTCATGAACCGTCCGTCCCCGCAACGCCTGTGGATCTGGTCGGACCTGCACCAGGAATGGCCCGAGAACGCCTGGGATCCGGCCGCGCACGCGCCGCCGGGCGGCTTCGACGTGGCCGTGGTCGCAGGCGACGTCCACATGCCGCTCACCCGCGCCCTCGACTGGCTCGCCGAGCGCCTGCGCGGCGTGCCCACCGTGTACGTCCCGGGCAACCATGACTTCTGGTGGGACCGAGGCGAGAGCCGCTACACGATCGCCGAGCAGATGGACCGGGGACGGGACGTCGCCGCCCGCCACGGCATCCGCCTGCTCATGGATGACGTCCTCACGATCGGCGGCACCAGCTTCATCGGCGGCACCCTCTGGACCGATTTTCGCCTGGGCTCGTTCACGCTCACGCAGGCGATGCGCACCGCCCAGGGACCCTGGGGCATGGTCGACTACCGCCGGATCCGCACCGGCCCGAGGTCGCGCCAACGGATCGAACCCGAGGACGTCCTGGCGATGCACCGGCGCACCCGTGCCTACATCGACATGGCGCTCGCCGAACCGCACGACGGCCCCACTGTCGTGGTCACCCACCACGCCCCGCACCCGGACAGCCTGCCCGATCCGCACGCCGACCTACGGTGGTGCTACGCCTCGGACCTGCGCGACCTCATCCACGCGCGCGGCCCGGACCTCTGGGTCCACGGCCACGTCCACCATGCCGTCGACTATCAGGTCGGGGCCACCCGCATCGTCAGCAATCCACGCGGCCACATCGAGGAGGACACAGGGTTCGACCCGGCCCGGATCGTCACGGTCCCCTGACGCCACGTGCACCCTTCGAACGATGCTAGAATCGCACCGGGCGAGTCCACGGGCGTCAGCAGGTTGAATCTGAACCAACGCGATTGTGCAAGACGACCTCCCACAATTTGAAGCTCGCTCAACGCTACCGCCAAAGCCCTCGTATAACTAAGGTTTCTGACCGACCCTGCCGGCCGGGATCTCCGACAACCCACGTCCGGATCGGAAGGTGGTCGAGGTCCCGATGACGGAGAAGCGACGCGTGCGCTCGCAGCCTCGCGACGCCCAGAGCATGCTGTTCAGGAGCGATCGGGGATCGTCGGCAAGCCTTCGAAGGAGACCACCGCCGGCGATCCGTCTTCCGCCTTCAGCGCGCCGTCGATGCGGGCCGGATCCACGGAATGACGCTTGATCCATTCCACCAGGTTGGGCGGCCGGTAGCCGGGATTGTCGCGCCACCGTTCGAACACGGTGCCGTCGATGGTCTCGTTGATCCGCCAGGTCGTGCGGGCCGAGCCGACCGCCGGAGGCGATCCCACCGGCCGATGGAAGCGCGGCGTGAAGAGGCGAAGCAGCCTCGGGCCGAAGGTGGCGTAGGAATCGGCGATCGGCGCGTCCGGGTCGGGCGCGTCCATGGCGAAGCCGGGACGGAAGGCGAGCCCATGTCGGGCGGCCTTGTCCATGATCCAGCTCAACGGGGCCTGGGCGAGGATGTCGCTGGGGTAGCCGCCGCCGACGTTGGCGTGGGCCCCGACGAACCAGCGCTGCTCCACCGCGTCGAGGGTCCGGCGCCGGCAGGTCGCCGCCTTGTCATTGTCCGCGGTCTGCGTCCAGAAGGTCGGCTCGAAGGCCTGCCGCTGCTCGTCGAGGGCGAGCGCGTGGAAGGCGTGGGTGTTCGAGCGGTAGAGATGCGTGTCCAGGAAGCGGTATTTCTCGACCTTGCTTCTCATGCTCGAAAGCGGGCTGCCGACCGAGCCGACAGTGTCCCAGATGCCCATGAACTTGATGTCGGCCGGCGCGCAATGCGCGACGAGCCATCGCTCCTCGATGCCGGAGAGCCGCGCCGGGTCGGTGACCAGTAACGTGCGTATCGTCGGCTCGGTGCGTCGCCTGTACCGGGCGTAGAGCTGCTCGATGGAGAGCGGCGCACCTGGCCGGAGAACGCCGCATTTCGAGATCAGGCCCGATAGGCTGCGAGCGGCGTAGGCGCCGCGGCTGAAGCCGAAGATAAAGATCTCGTCGCCGGGCTCGTAGGCCTGGACCAACCAAGTGTAAGCGTCGACGATCTCGTTATCGAGGCCGTAGCCGCCGATCCCGCCGCGCACCTTCTCGCCCATGCGGGTGCCGACGCCCTGGCTATAGTACACCATCTGGGCGGGGGCGCCGGGATCGCAGAGCGACTTGAGACGCCACACGTTCGTGTTGTTGTTGAGCGTGTTCCAAGTGCCGTCGAGGAAGATCGCGAGGCGTTTCACGGGCATGTTCCTTCAGATGGGAAGCGGGCACGGGACGTACGGCTCGGCCGGGCTCGCGAGGAAGACCCTGGCGATCTCGCGTCCGGAGGCCTCGACGAGCGACCGTGCCATGGCCGGGAGCTCCGCGGTCGCCCTGCGGTGGTCGTCGAGCGCGATGGCGTTGGTGCTCTCGGGGGCGTCGACTCGCATCACCTTTTCCTTGCCGACGAGCAGATAGGCCTGCCCAAGCGCGTTGTGCGACTGCGCGCGCATCGCCGCTCGGATCACGCCCTTCCACTGGAAGAGGCCGCCCCGAGCCTTGGCCTCGTCCACCTTGAAGGCGGTCTCCCCGCAGCCGAGGCTCAGGATCTCGATCTGCGCACGGTCAAGGTCGTAGCAGGCGAGCGCGTCGACGAGGGCGTTCATCACCGGGTTGTTGGCCCAGAGGCCGCCGTCGACCATGACGTAGCCGTTGTTCGGAAGCGCCTCGAAGTAGGTCGGCGCGGCGGCCGTCGAGAGGCCGACCTTGACCATCCGTTCGACCCGGTCCTTCCGGTAGTCGGGGTGGTGGGGCGTCTTGAAGATCCAAGGCTCGCCGTGGCGTCCCTCGAAGGAGGGTATGCAAAGTCGCGTCCTGGCGTCGCCGAATGGTGCGTCCCCGAAGATGCGAAGCAACTCCTCCTCAAGGGGGCCGCGGTCATAGGCATAGCGATGGGTCCGGCGGATCGATCGCACGAAGCGGCCAATCCGGGAGGGCGGCGGGAAGATGTTGGAGCCCCGCTCGACGTAGATGTCGCGCACGTCGCCCGCGGTCCGCCCGTGGGCCAGGCCGAGGGCGATGATACCGCCGGTGCTGGTCCCGGCGATCATGTCGAAATGCCCGGCGATCGACCGGCCGCCGAGGTATCGGAGTTCGAGCTCGGCAAGGACTGAGGCCGGCAGGATGCCGCAGATGCCGCCGCCGTCGATGGATAGGATGCGGAACGGCTTGTCGGCCGGCCAGGGTTGCCGGATGCGCCGCGTCTGGTGGGTATCGTCGGAGCGCCGGGGCGGGACGTAGTTCATCTCAGGCTCCGGCGTGAACGGGTTGGAGGTGGCGTCCACCGCCAGTCCACTCGCCCGTCGCCCGCCAACCCTCGTAGCAGGCGAGCCAATCGAGCGACCAAGGCAGCGTGGTCAGCGCCAGCAGGTCGAAGGGCGTCCACTCCGAGGTCTCGAAGTCGAAAAGGCACAGGGTCGGATCGAACCTTGGGTGTCCGTAGACGTGGGGAAGCCGCCCCTCCGGATCGTTGTCCCTGCACAGCAGCCTGGGAGAGAGGACCCGAACCTTCGGCTGCTGGCCCAGCGGATCGATGCGCTCGACAATGTGCGGCACGCGGTAGGCGATCTCAATTTCGTAGCGAGCCATGAGCGGGCGCACCGGCCCGAGCCATGCTGCGGACCGTTCGTCGATCCGCCTCATCCTTGAGGCCGGCCAGTGCCGACGCATCGCCTCGGCCTGTTCCGCGATGCCGGGAAAGCCCCTCATCATCGCCGGTCTCCCATGAAGGTGTGGGGCCGGGCGGCTGCAGGTGCCGCGACGGAGGCGGCGCCCGCTCCGATGATGCGCGGGGCGCTCGGCACGTAGAGGCCGCCACGGGGAGTGTAGGCCTGCCCGGACTGATGGATCCGGCGGCCGAGGCGCTGGTTGAACGCCCGCAGCGATCGCGTGACGACGTAGTCCCCGAACTGCGAGCGGAGCCAGTCCTGCGCGTCCTCCAGGGATGCGCCCCGCCGGATCGCCTCAAGGCCGTCGGCGAGCGCGACGAGGCGGGCGGCGTAAGTCTCCTGCTGGGCGAGGTTCTCGGGCCAGCGATCGGTGAAGCAATCGCTTGGATAGACCGGGTTTACGACCGAGACCTTCTTGTACCCCGCCGACGCGGCCTGGAGCATCCGGGCGACGGCGCGGGCGAGGCGGACGAGCATGTCCGACAGGGTGGAGCCCGGCGTCGCGACGTGTCCGGCGATGCAGCTCAGCATCACGGAGGGCGGGATGCGGCCGTCGTAGCCGGTGTAGATCACGTTGCGGTGCCGCTTCAGCAGCTGGAGCGCCACGGTGGTGACGCTCTTCACGATCAGCGGCACCTGCTCCGGCACCTCGTCGAACTGCGCGTCTGCGCGGATCTCGATGCCGGCGGCCTCGCGGATCCTGCGGTTCACGGCGTCGGCGAAGCGGCGCTCGATCGGCGTCCGCTCGTTGTACCAGTCGCCGAACCCGTAAGCGTTCATCGGCACGTGCCGCTCCTCGTGGGCGGGCTTGTCCGGGTTGGCGTGGAAAATATGGCTCTGACGCTCTGCGGCGTCGGGCAAGAGCGACGAAGGGGTGACGTCGACGTGCATCCCGTCGGCGAAGAAGACCGTGACGCAGCGGGTCTGGCGCTCGACCGGCTTGGAGGTCGGGTAGTCCCGGAGCGCGTCGTACACGAGGTCGAGTACCGCCCCGGGCGACGCCTCGTGGTGCACGTCGAGCTCGGCGACGTAATCGAGGTCGAACTCCTCGTCGGTCCCCCGGGTGGAGATCGTCGCGTCGATGCGCATCGATCCCTGGGGGTAGAACAGCCGGACCCGGTCCTCCAGCGGGCTGCCGGCGCGCTCCATGTGCTTGCAGACGGCCTCGCCGCGTCCGCAAGCCTTCTCATGCAGGCCGGGCGGCAGCTGCACGCGAACGGCGATGTCGACGAGAATGGCGTCGAGCGGATCCTGGAGCGGGTCGGCCTCGAAACTCGGGAACGGTCGGTTCATGGCGTGGTCCTCGGACATGCCGTCGGCGGCGCCGCGGCCAGCTCGTGATGGGTTGTGCCCGCGCCGAGGCTGCGGCCGCGGCGCGGGGGCTTCTCGGGCCCGTCAGCGATCGCGCCTCAGCAACTGGCTGAGGGAGGGGGCTTCCTCCCGGCGGAGGACCGTGCTCAGGTGGGTGTCGGAGCGGTAGCCCGTGGCGAAGTCGTCGCCGTACTGCTCCCGGAGCGTACCAACGCGGGTGTTGCCGTTCTTCTGGCGGATCTGGCCGTTCTGATCCCGGTGGCGGCCATCGAGCCCAGGCTGCTTCATGTTAGAGTTCGCTTTCCATCCAGGCGCTTCGGGAAGGTTCGACGTCCGCCTGGCCGGCCGCGCACCGCTTGCAGGTTGCATCCCGGCGTCGAGATGCGATCCTGTCCCCTTCAGCCGGCCAGGGCCGCGGATTCGGAATTCAGGCGAAAAAAAAGATTCCGAGATCGGCGGGACAGCCGGCTTAAGGGATCGGGAACGGGGGAACATGGTGGGCGACACGGCGCCCTCGTTGGCGGTTGGCGGCGAGGACGACTATCTCGGCAAGGAAGAGGTCGGCGCCGCCCTGGCGTCGTTGACCGACGCGGAGCTTCTCACGCTTGCACGGGTCGAAGCGCGTTATCGCGGCGGCACCGACTTCGGGGAGGGCGACCTCGTCCAAGAGGTGTTTCAGCTCGCGATGGCCGGCAAGAGGCGTTGCCGGCGCAGCGCTTCGATCATGCGGGTCCTGGCGGGTGCGATCCAGAGCGTCGCCGGCCATCGGCGGACGCAGATGTTGCCTTCGGTCTCCTTCGAGGCATCACCGGCGACGGTGACGGGCGAGGCCACCGAGGGACGGGCGCCGGAGGATCTCCTCTCGACGCCCGGCAACGATCCGGAAACCATCCTTGTCGGGAAGCGGGCGAACGACACGCTCGACGCGATCATGGGATTGTTCGAGGGCGACGACGAGGCCCAGGTCGTGATCCTGGAACTCTACGACGGCAAGAAGGGCGCCGACCTGTACGAGGCGACCGGTCTGCTGCCGAACAGGGTGCACTACGTCATCCGGAAAATTAGAGAGCGGACGAGGGAATGCTTGCCGGGGAGATGGACGCGATGACCGCGCAGAAGCCAACGCCCGAGGAGGCTCTCGCCAACTTCGAGGACGCCATGCTGGAGAACCTCCTGGCGACATCCGATGAGGATTTGCGCGCCGAGGTGATCGATGAGGGCGGCTCTCCGGATGCCGTCGTGGCGACGATGCGCGCTAGGCTCGCCGCCGCCGCCGAGGAATGCACGCGCATGCGCCTGGGGGAGGCAAAGGCCGGCCTTGAGGCGTTCCGCGCCGGTGGTGAGACGAAGGTCGTGCCGTTCGATGTCACGCGCCAACGTGAGCGGCTTGCCGCCATGCGGCGCGGGGATCCAGCCGCCTCCGGTATGATGATGGCCGCCCGGAAGGGCCAAGGCCTGTCGGAGGGCGACGAGGAGGGTCTCCTCCAGGATCTCGCCGACCTCGACAGACTGGACGAGGCGTCGGACCGGGACGAGCGCGGATGACCGGGCCAAGCCAGGCCGAGCGGCTTCTCGTCTCGCTCGGCATCGGCCATCCCCGCGACATCGATCTCGAAGCGATCGCCTACTCGCAGGGCGCCTTCGTGAAGTACCGCCCGATGGACCGCTGCGAGGCAAGCATCGTCGGGAACCACAAGCATGCGATCATCGCGGTCAACAGCAGGAGCATCGCAACGCGGCGGCGGTTCTCCGTCGCCCATGAGATCGGTCACTGGCACCTGCATCGAAACCGGCTGCTGTTGTGTAGCGCGAGCGAAATCGGGCGCTTCGCCCCCGACGCGCTCGATCCCGAGCGGCAGGCCGACGATTTCGCTTCCGACCTGATCCTGCCGGGCTTCCTGTTCCAGCCGGCCATCAGGACGATCCGCTCCCTCACGATGCAGGCGCTGGACGACATCGCCGGTACCTTCCAGGCCAGCCGCACGGCGACCCTGATCAAGTCCGTGAAGGCCGATCGCTTCCCGATCGTCATGGTCCGTGACGGTCTCGATGGCCGGCGCTGGTTCCGCTCCTCGCGCTTGGTCTCACCCCGTTGGCGCGTGCGAGGCGACCTCGATCCGGAGAGCTTCGCCCACGGGTTACTGTACGATGGCGATGCCGAGAACGTCTCGCCGCGAAAGGTCGGCGCTGACGCTTGGTTCGAGTTCCGCGGCTGCCAGGACGAAGAGGTCCGGGAGCAATCCTTCCGTCCCACCGCGGACGAGATCATAACAATCGTCACCGTGCCCGAGGCGGGTCTCGCCTAGCCCGAGTCATCCGACGATTGTCTGCAAGGTGGTAGCGACTTCGACCGCACCGTGGTTCCTGAGGCACCCTATGCGCCTCGCCATGTCCTGCGGTGGTTTTCGTACGTTCTACTCGTTCCTCCGGCGATCGAGATCCCCGGCAGAATGCGGGACTCCCGCATGCTTACCTCCCGATTAACGGTTTCGCGGCAATCCCCGCTTTCCACCGGGGCGGGGAAATTCGAAGGGCCGGTGTTGCTTCACGGTTGACCCCGGCACGGCAGGTTCTGTATTCGTTCGCCTGCGCCTCGACGGCGCATCCTTCGCTCCGGCGTTTCACGGGAGCGACCATCCCGCCCTTGAGCTCATGCTCGGTCGGACCAGCCCTTCGAGGCCCCCATGCCCCATCCGACCTCCACGCGAAAACGCGCCCTTTGGCCTGTTCGCAGGCCCGTCGAGACGTTCGGCTTGGCCGAACGGTCGCGTCCCTTCCCCGACCCCCTGAGACCC
>NZ_VRVC01000166.1:0-9015 GCF_008040005.1 Methylobacterium sp. WL19 | reverse complement strand
GTAAATGGATTGGCTAGGGCATGGTCAACTGATATGGCTGTATATACTTCAAAAAAATGGAAAAAAGTTGTTGATGCAGGGTTCGCTAGCGATTCTGTATTCAGCAGAGATGAGACTTCCAAAATTATTCAGACAGCCAACGATCTTTGTCCAATATCGAAAGGAGATTTTATTGGCGAGACATGGCGTCGTCTCAAGCTCGGCGAACAGCGCGCACAGGAGATTGGACGTAAATATGGTATGTGATTTATAATTTTATCGATCATTCAGTAGAAATGGATAATAATCGATAAGATTATTGTAATTTTTCTACGTTGCTGCATGCGCAACAGGTAATTCGTCGACCTGCGTTGTGTAGCGAGGGCTGCGCATCTCGAACTTAGTCGACCACGTCCGCTTCGCCTCAAGGCCGGCCCGCGCCGGCACGACGGCGCCACGACCGAAGCGCCGATTGCACTCGTCCATGGCAGCCATCAGCGGCCCACTCCGCTCACGGTCGAGCTGTCCGATCAGAGCGCGTTGTCCGTTTTCCAGCGGCGCGAGGTCTGTGGTGATGATGCCTGCCTTGCTGAAGCGCCAGGGGCGGTCCCCTGGCGCCTCGCGCCACGTCTTCGCTACTCCGGCCCGTGCCGCCGTGATGAGGGCCAGCGTGTCGTTCGTAGCCTCCGGCAGCGTGACGGTGGTGGAGACCGAGCGCATCGGGTCGCCCCGGTCATGCTCTGACGTGTGGTAGAAGACGGTGACGTGGGTCGTGCCGAGGCCGCCGCGCCGCAGCTTCTCCCCGAGCCGGGTCGCATGCGCTGACACCGCCTGCTCCATCGTCTCCCGGTCCTCGATCCGGCGGGAGAACGAGCGGGTGACGGCACAGCCCTTCCGCTGTGCCGGCAGCTCTTCCAGCGGCAGGCAGGCAAGGCCCCGCAGCTCGTGGATGATCCGCTCCCCCACCACCGTCATTGCCTTACGGACGGGCCGGGGATCGAGGTCGCGTAGGTCCGCCACGCTGTCCACGCCCATGGCTTCGAGCTTAGCGAGGGAGGCCCGGCCGATGCCCCATACCTCGCCGACGTGGATGCGGCAGAGCCATGCCGCGCGCTCGTCCTCGTCCGAGAGGTCGCAGACGCCTTGAAGCTCGGGGATCGTCTTCGCGATATGGTTGGCGAGCTTGGCGAGGGTCTTGGTCGGCCCAATCCCGACGCAGGTCGGGATGCCGGTCCAGGCCCGCACCGTCGCGCGGAGGTCGCGGGCAAGCTCCCGGCGCCGATCCTCACGGATGTCCGAGATGTCGAGGAAGCTCTCGTCAATCGAGTAGATTTCTACCCTCGGTGCGAAGTCGCGGTACACCGCGTTCGCCCTAGCGCTCATGTCCCCGTAGAGAGTGTAGTTGGACGAGAACGCCCGCACGCCCTCGCGCTTGCATAGAGCCTGGATTTTAAACCAAGGCTCGCCCATGCGGATGCCGAGGGCCTTGGCCTCGGCAGTGCGGGCCACGGCGCACCCGTCATTGTTGGACAGGACGATCACCGGAACGCCGATCAGCTTGGGATCGAACACCCGCTCGCAGGAACAGTAGAAGCTGTTGCCATCGATCAGAGCGATGGCACGGGTCATCGGACCAGCCCGCCCCGGGCGATGTGCCAACGGATTGAGAACCGGACCACGCCCCATATCTCGGCCTCGGCGGCCTCTTCGACGGCGAAGGCGGGGAGGTCCGGGTTGTCGAAGGCGAGGCGCGCCACCCGCTCCTCAACGAGGAAGCGCTTTATCGACATCTGCCCGTCGACCGCGGCGACCACCACGCTGTCGTGTGTGGGCTTAAGGCTCCGATCCACCACGGCAAGATCGCGGTCGAAGATGCCGGCGCCACGCATGGAATCCCCGGATATGTTCCACGCGAACGTGGCGGGCGGGTTCGGCGCGAGCCAGCGCGGTAGCTCAAGGGCACCTTCGAGAAAGTCATCGGCAGGCGAGGGGAAGCCGGCACAGAGCGTCGGCCCCATGATCGGCACGAGGACAACACCTTCGCCGTCTCGCGCTAGCTCCTCGATCCGATACACGCCCACGACCGTCCCTCTTTCCGAATTAGAACGGAAAGAGAACAGACATCCTACGGGTTCCCGGTCAAGCTCGTTGTGAGGTAGTGCCGGCGGCAGCCGGCACCTCTGCGTCGTGGACAGGCGCGCTGTCGTCGGGCGGTTCAGTTCGTCCTATAATTTTGCTATCAGCAGACCTGATTGGCGTTAATCACGCAGAAATGAGGAAGCACCAACGATATCCATGATTATCGTTCGTCATAACGGTTGTGAACATCACCGAGATTACTCTACTGGGAAATCACTGGCCCTCAGAGAACCGCTATGACCGATCACATTGAAGATTTTCAGGCTGACTACATCGAACTCACGGCGGACATCGTCGCCGCCTACGTGTCCAATAATTCTGTCCCGGTCACTGCATTGGCTGACTTGCTGAGCAGTGTGCACACCGCGATCAGCGGCCTCAAAGCCGGAGGAGGGAGCGCATCGGCGCCGGACAAGGTCGAAAAGCTGACGCCTGCGCAGATCAAGAAGTCCATCACGCCGGACGCACTAATCAGCTTCGAGGATGGCAAGCCCTACAAGACACTTCGTCGGCATCTAACAATCCGCGGCCTGTCTCCCGAGACCTATCGGGCGAAGTACGGCCTCCCCGCCGACTATCCCATGACCTCTGCCGCTTACTCCGCCCAGCGGTCCGAACTCGCTCGTGCGCTTGGTCTTGGGCAGCAACGTCGGAAGGTAGCGAACGCGCCATCGGCCGACCCGGAGGAGACAGTCAGCAAGAAGGCCGCTCCGGCTCCTGAGAAGCCCAAGAAGGCCGGTCGGCCTCGTAAGGCGCCAGCAGCTTGATGGAAGCCCATGGACGGCGCCTAGGCCGTCCTGAGACCCACCACGGTTGATAGGGGAGGCGGGCTCAGCCCCGCCGCCCCGATCTGCTCACGGGGCCAGCGGGGTGGATCGTCCATCTCACAGGGAGCCGATACGCAACTTGGCTCGCCAGGATGATGCCGGCGAGCTGGTTATCAGACGAACAAGCAGGCTGAACCAGCCCGGCCCGGATCGGGACTAGGCCGCGACAGCCGGCAGTGGCTCGATGCGATCCAGCTCCGGGCCGATCTCGGAAAGCAGAGTTTCGCTCTCGAAATCGGCCTGTAGGTTGAGCCAGAGCTGATGCGACGTGCCGAAGTACCGGGCCAACCGAAGGGCGGTGTCGGTGCTGATGCCGATCTCCTCCTTCACGATGCGCTCGATGCGCGAGCGAGGAAGGCCGAGCGCCTTGGCGACCGCGCCAGCGCTCAGCTTGAGCGGCACCATGAACTCCTCGCGTAGGACTTCCCCGGGGTGGAGCGGCGCAAGGCGCTCGACGTCCTCCCCGGCCTCGAAGGCCTGGCGAAGGGTCGTGATGCTGATCATGTCGGACATGGCGGTTGCCTTCTCTGGCTAGTGATAGTCGGTGAACTCGACCCGCTCCGGCCCCGCATCGGTCCAGACGAAGACGATGCGGAATTGATCGTTGACGGCGATGGCATGTTGCCCGGCGCGATCCCCGGTCAGAGGGTGAAGCTTGTTCGAAGGCGGCGACTTCAAGTCCTTCAGCTCGACGGTGTTGTGCAATGCGCGAAGCTTGCGCCGGGCGACCTTGAAGAGGTCGGCTGGGAAGCCTTTCGGGCAGCGGCCCTGAAACACCGCCTCCGTCATCCGGTCGTGAAAGCTGCGGATCATCACGCCGTCCGTGTTGCATTCGTTGATACACGTATCGCTCATTGCAACAGCGACGTCAATCGAAATGCGCCACTCAGTGCAACAAAGCGTAGGAGGGGATGGGAGCTTGGAAACGAGCGAGCCCGGCCAGCGCGACACTGACCGGGCCCATAGGCTTCGCCCTTTGCCCCACTCGACCCATCCAGGCCGGCGACCGCAGCTCGGTTCCCATCAGGGAGAGCAAAGGCACGCTCCGCGGCAGCGCGCCATACGATCCAATGTGACGACGCCTCACTACATGAAGTCGAATCACGGGTAAATACTCGCTGAGGTAGGCGAACAGCGGGTCGAACCATCAGCGATACCGGCAGAACTTCAATGGATCGGCCGCCTGGACTGCGCATCTGCCGAAACATGGTGATAGGCGGCACTGTCACCTTGGCAGCGCCGTAGCCTACGGGGTAGGTGTCCCTGGCGCGACGAAGTAGCCGGCTCCTAGCCCCGCTCACGTCCCGCAACCCGCTGCTCCGGGTAGCTCTGGCGAGTAAGTCGGACGGCATGGCGGGTGGAGGGCAGGGGTCGCCTCAGGGCGCCCCTGCCTGCCCTCGCGCCCCGCGGCCTTCCATCACCACTCCCCGCTCACAGTCTACGATCCTGACGCCCCGTAAGGCCCCTGGAATAGGTCGCCGAGGGCCTTGCGCCTATGCAAGGTCACATGCCGGCGTCGGCGGTGCTCTGGACCGTCATGAAGGATGTGACAGCGCTGGCACCATGCCGCGAGGTTCGTGTTCCCGTTGACGGACGTGTCGTGGTTCCGATGTGCCGTCGCGAGGAACACCTTCGTCGTGCGGATCACCGCGGCGATCTCGGCCTCGCTCGGCTGTATGCGGAGCCGTCGACCGCGCCCGTCGCGCCATTGGCCGGCGCCGGCATCCCACCACCGGCCGTCCCCCAGGTGCAGGACGATCCGACCATGAGGTCGGCCGCACTGCTCGCACAGGCCCTTGGCACGACGGAACCGGATCACAGCGGAGAGCTGCGGCCAATCGATGGGATAGAAGAAGCGGTGTTCGCGGCGGATCGGCATGGGCTCGGCGGGCTCTAACGGGGCCAAGCGTGGCCGGCCTTGCCAGAGAGAGCAAGGCCGGCTGCTGACCCACATCCCGAGGGGATGGGGGTCATTGAGAACCGTTACGCTACGCGGCGGATGGGCCGGGTGGTTCCAGGGATCGCCTTGGACTTGGTCGACGTGGGAAGGAGCTTCTGCAGGTAGGGCAGAGACGCCGGATCGCGGGTCTTGAGGTATCCAGCGGCCCGCTTCGGGATCCACTCGTTATCCAGATAGGTGCGGAACAACGACAGCATAGAATAGGGGTACTGCCGGGCAGGCCCCTCCCACTCCGGCGTCGTGTGCAGGTAGAAGGTAAACGTGTCCGCCACGGTCGGGTGGTTGATCTTCAACCAATCCGAGAAGCAGCGGCCAACGCTCACATCCGGGCGGTTTTCCTTACCATCCGGTGCCCGGTCAGCCATGATACGACCGGCGTGCTCCAAACGGCCCCAGAGGTGCACGGTCAGCTCGTTGATGACCGAGAAATGCTCAGCATCGACACGGTCCCAATTTGCATTGTACCGGGCGATGAAGGCCGGGGTCCGGCCATGGTAGGAGCCAGTCTTGCGGATCGAGGGGAGAACCTCCCCCACGACCCACTTCTTGAAGGCCTTCGCGCTCGGCTTCCGGCTCGTCAGGATCAGGCTGTAGAGCCCGCTCTCGTTGATGATCATCACGTTCTGCGGACCGCCAAGGGTATCAATAGTAATGATACCCTTCTCCTCGGCATCCAGCCGAGCGGCAGTGGCGGACGGGTTGCCCAGTTCGAGCTTCCCACACACGTCCGAGAGCACGAACCAGGGCTCTCCCTTGCGATCAATGACGCGAAATTTATCGCGTTCGTGGTCCTCAAAAATTTTCATAACGTACTGCAACTTCTCATCCTTTCAGGGATTTAGGACGAGCAGAAACAGATAACTCCCTATTGACATGCCGCATGAAATACCCACATGGCACTCATCATAGAAACCCAATCTGCTCGACTCGCATAGGCTTTCGGTGTTGACGCACCTAAGGCCAGGAACTGCCTGCGACACTGCAAGCCGGTGACAGATGGGTATTGCCGAGGTTCGGTTCAAGAGCCCCGTTTACTAAAAATCTACTTTTGCTCCGGGCGACCCTGACGGGTCGCCTTTTTATTTTCTGTAACGCCCCCTCCTCGGGGAGGGGAGCTCGCTCAGAAGTTCTCGCCAGCTTCTTCGAGCTTCAAATCCCAAACCCGGGTGCCATGCGCGTCGGTCAGCCACGCATAGTCTGTGTTGTCGATAAACCGATCGACAGGATAGCGGCGAGCTGCCTGGATCGCCTCCTGAACCGACGAGGCTTCGATCACGTCATCCCACAGAGGTTGGCCTGGTTTGCCATCCGCATCACGCTTAGCGGCCTTCAAGCGATACTGAGCCATTTTGCACCTCTCCTTCGGTCCGTCTTAACGTGCGGAAGGTCTCCTTAGTTTGATGACACATCACAATCTTAATGTTCACCGCATATCTATATTCCATTAGGGCAAGCCCTTCTGGAACGTTCCAAGCCTAGACCTCGGCTGTTCCACAAGCCCACCCTTTGATTTTTGGAATGGGATACGGCATCACGTTTTAGATCCCAGTGGAATGGACGCATGCTCGTCGGATACGCGCGAACCTCGACCTTAGAGCAGGGCGCCGGCCTGGAAGCGCAGACGAGGGACCTCACGGCCCTCGGCTGCGCGCGCCTGTTCTCTGAGCAGGTCTCATCGGTTGGGGAGCGCCCGCACTTCGCGGCGGCACTCGACTTCGTCCGCGAGGGGGACACCCTCGTCGTGACTCGCCTCGACCGGCTAGCCCGCTCTGTCTCGCATCTCGGCACGATCCTCGATACGCTCACGGCGAAGGGGGTCGCCCTCCGCATCCTGAACCTTGGCCTCGATACCGGCACTCCAACCGGCAAGCTCATCCTGACCGTAATGGGCGGGATCGCGCAGTTCGAACGGGAAATCATGTTGGAGCGCCAGCGCGAGGGGATCGCGAAGGCGAAGGCCGCGGGCCGCTACAGGGGCCGGGCGCCGACGGCCCGGGCACGGGCGGCCGAGATCGAGGCCTTGGCCGCTCAGGGGCTCTCTATGGCAAAAATCGCGAAGCAGCTTGGGATCGGCGTGGGGTCGGTCCACCGCTGCCTCCGCAAGCCGGACAGTACTTCTGTGGCCCCCTAGCCACGCTCGATGTTTTCTCTTTGTTCCCGACCCTGAAGGCCTCGCGTAGGCCAGGGTGATGCGGCAGATTGAGGATGCAACCCCCTTCCCGGCCATCCTCTCCATGCTGCTGATCGCTTCTCGGAACGCCCTGCACCATCATCGCGAAGTCGCAGCGGTAGTACTCACCTATGGGATGTTCGCAGGCGGGATGTTACTGCTAGCCTGGGCTATCGCCTGACGTATGGCCGCCTCTCGACCGCTTGGGCGGCCGGGGGTTCGTTCCACGATGCTTAGCTTAGGATCGACGTAATATCAGTGCTCTCGGCAATGAGTAGGGCATGCTTCTCAGGAGACGTCCACCCTAACTCCGGAGCCGAAGCCTCATCGTTTTGGTATCCGGGCAGAGGAAAGCCCCGCCGCCCCGATCTGATCACGGGACCGGCGGGGAAGTACCTCAACGGCTTCCGTTTACAACGAAACCCATGGGGCCCTTCTTCGAGGTTTCCCAGGGCTTACTAGCGTAAACCCCACCAAGCCAGCCGATCATGTAGTCGAAAGCCTCATGAGGACCGCTGGGATCGCTTACATCGTACGTGAACTGTCCGCCGGTCTCGCCTCCGATCTCCATGCGGCATATGTTGCCTTCGATTTCGAACTCGATTGGAAAAAAGTATGCACTCTTAGGATAAGAGTTTACCGCCATATCAACAACGAGCTTGATCCCTGCGACCCACCTTCCATTGTCAGCCTTAACTAATGTAGCTGTCGTTTGCGTTGCGGGAATTTCGGTAAGCTTATGAAAACCATCTGATTTAATCTCGGCCTCAGCTACAGCTACATATTTTACCTTCTTAGGCTGGTCTACACCATCAGAATAATCATCATAATACTCTGGCGCCTCAATGTATTTTCGGAACTGATTTGTAAAAGCGTTCATATAAATTGAACAGTTCATACGATATTCCCAATGGGCATTACGCCATGCGCTGTGCTGTTGCTGCAAATCTGTAAATCGGCTCATAGATTTCTCCTTTGGCCGAGAGACTATCTTCATCTGTTTGTAATTACTAGAACCGCCCAAACCCAGGATCACGAAATCGGCTCCGGGCGTTGAGCGATCCCATCGCTACATAGCGAGATGGGTAGTAGGGCAGTTTGTAGCCATGACCGCAGATGTATTGGATCCGTTCTAGGAGATTGCCTACTATCGCCACACAGATAGAAGCTGCCGATGCGAAACCGGGATAGCTGGGATCGTAAAAGAAGTGTACAAGCTAAAAGGAAATTCCCTTGTGGAAGATGTATGTCGCCGGTCTGATCGGCGGAGTAGCAAGCCTAACCGTTGCTGCGTTAACTCCAATATTAACTTGGATACCTGGCAAAATGTCAGAAGTCAGCGCCGATAACGTCTTGTCACAATTGGAAGTCAAGGCTTATCCAGGAAGAAAGTTAAGTCCCACAACATTTCAAGCGGAATGTTACGGTAAAAGGGAGTTAATCGTATCTGGCTATTGTCAGATAAATAATGGCGGCGGCACTATACAAAATGTTGGTAGTGTTGATGGTGTATATTTTACTTGTGTATATAGCAACCCAGCAGATGCTACGGCATATGCCCTCTGCCTCCGCCGTAAAGATTAAAATTAACCTATGCCTTTGAGGCGCAAACGAAGACCGAACAACACTATATATTTAAAGGGTTATGACAGATTACTCTCCTGCCTTGCATCCAAAGCCGTCCTGTCCAAGCCGTGGCAAGTTTTAGGGTTTATGTTCCGTAAAAGGGGTCCTTAAGCGGGCGTAAGGTTCCCCTGAATAACCCGCGGGCAGCACTTGCAGCTAAGCCCCTCATGACTCATCGATTCTCCGGTCGACGCACCGAACCGGAGGAACGAGGAACCATGCTCATCGCCGTCCAAGCCCACGTCCACGCTGATCCCGTCGCCGCGGTGATGCGCGCCCGCCCGCCCCGGCGCCGGGCTGCCCTGGCGCAGCTC
>NZ_VRVC01000165.1:0-9108 GCF_008040005.1 Methylobacterium sp. WL19 | reverse complement strand
CTCCAACTCCTCCCCCGTGTGGGGAGGAGTTGGAGGTGGGGGTGGTCGGGTGAGCCACCGCGGCCGAGGCTGGCGGAGCCACCCCCACCCCTGTCCCCTCCCCACAAGGGGGAGGGGACGTGCGCTCCGCGCCCTGGCGCATCTCCGCGCTCATTTGCCGTCGGTCAGCGCGGGGTCGATGTAGCTCTTCACGTCCTGGGCGGTCTTGTAGACCTCGTACTTGACGTTGAAGGCGTCGGCGTAGCGGCTGGAGCCGTAGAGGGAGCCGAACCCGTCGGCATCCTTCATCACCTTGGCGCCCTCGGCCAGGGTGAGGAGCTTGGTGCCCTTGAGGAAGCGGGTGAAGGTGGGCGCGTCGATGCCGACCTTGGCCGCCATGATCGTCACGGCGTCGGGTTGCGTCTTCGGGTCCTGGATATAGGCGACGACCTTGTTCCAGACGCCGACGAACTTGATCCACTCGGCCCGGCGGCCCGACAGGCTGGCCGGCGAGACGGTGACCACGTCGTAGATCAGGCCCGGCTCGTCGGCGGAGGTATAGAGCGGCTTGGCGCCGGCCGCGCCCTTCATCGCCTGCCCGGCGACGGGCTGCCAGGCGCCGATGGCCGAGACGTCGCCGGAGGCGAGCACCTGCGGGGTCTCGTTGGTCTTGGCGTTGACCAGGGTGACGTCCGTCTCCTTGAGGCCGAGCTTGGTCAGGCCGTTGATGAGGAGGAGATGCTCCACGAGGCCGACTTCGAGGCCGACTTTCTTGCCCTTGAGGTCGGCCAGTGCCTTCACGCCGGGCTTGCCGACGATCATGTCGTTGCCGTTGGAGTAATCCGTGAGCATGATCATGACGTTCTTGGCGCCGTTGCCGCCCATCACCAGGGCATCGCCGTTGGTGCAGGTGACGGCGTCGAGCTTGCCGGCGGAGAACGCGTCCATGGAGGCCGAGTAGTCGAACCACTCGAACTTCGCGTCGACACCGGCTTCCTTCAGCCAGCCCTTCTCGATGGCGACCTGCCAGGCCACCCAGCCGGGCCAGTCGCTGTAGCCGATGCGCAGGGGCTCGGCGGCGTGCGCCACGGGGATGGAGGCGGAGGCCGTGAGGAGGCCCAGGGCGAGGGCGCAGCCCGTGATGGCCTTGCGTCCGGCGGTCAGGATCGTGGAAAGGTGCATCTGCATTCTCCGAACCGCGTAGTACGATCGCTGGAAATCGTAATACCGATTGCGTTTCACCCATACAAGAGACGTGCCAGGTTCGGCCCGGCATGGAGGAGAGGCCCGATGGCCGGTGGCGACGAGACCGAGATGGGTGCCGATGACGGGGCGGTCCCGGAGGAGGGCGCGGGCGGGCGGCGCAAGCCGGTGAGCCGGATCAGTCTGTCGCTGTCCGAGGACCTGCTCTGCGAACTCGACACCATGGTGGGGGAGCGGGGCTTCGCCAGCCGCTCCCAGGCGGTGGCGACGATCCTCCACCGCTCGCTCGTGGAGCACCGGCACAAGGTCGGCGACCGGGTGATGGTGGGCACGATCACGCTGTTCTACGATCATCTCGCGCCGGGCGTGCAGCAGCGTCTGGCCGACCTTCAGCGGCGCTACATCGCCGAGGTGATCTCCTCGCTCCACGTCCACCTGATGAACAACCAGACCCTCGAAGTGGTCCTGGTCCAGGGGCCGGCGGCGACGCTGCAGACCATCGCCGACACGATGATCACCGAGCGCGGCGTCATCTCCGGCCGGCTGGAACTCGCCGCCGCCCTGATCCCGCCCATCCATCCGTTCCAGGGGGAGGGGGGCGGCTGAGGCTTCGCCCGACGGTACCGCCTCGACGGAGGCTTCCAGCAGCGTTGTGCGATCTGGATGCCTCCTTCGAGGCCTTCGCTTCGCTGCAGCACCTCAGGATGAGGAGTCTGGTGGGATGAGAATTGGTTGCCGGGGCCAAGGTTTGCCTTCTCCTAACCCGACCACCTCATCCTGAGGCGCCGCGAAGCGGCCTCGAAGGAGGCCTCCAGAACTCGGAGCGCGAAGTGGACCTCTTCTTCGAGGCCCGGATTCAGGCCGTTTCGGCCTCCGGCTCGCCCGCCGCCTCCGGCATCGCCTCGCCGTCGGGGATCACGTCCACCTCGACCTTGAGCTTCTGCGGGCCGGAGGAGGAGACGATGCCGTCGATGGGCGAGACGTCGGTGTAGTCGCGGCCCCGCGCCACAACGATGTGGTCGTCGCAGGCGCCGATGTTGTTGGTGGGATCGAGGCCGATCCAGCCATCCCCGCACCAGACCGAGACCCAGGCATGGCTGGCATCGGCACCCCGCAGGCGCGGCCGGCCGGCGGGCGGGATGGTGCGGATGTAGCCGCTGACATAGGCGGCGGGCAGGCCGAGTCCGCGCAGGCCGGCGATCATGATATGCGCGAAATCCTGGCACACCCCCGCCCTGAGGGCGAAGGCCTCGGCCAGCGGCGTGTGGACGGTGGTTGCCTTCGCGTCGAAGGTGAAGTCGGCACGCATGCGCCGCATCAGGTCGACGGCTCCGCCATAGGCGCTCCGGCCGGGGGTGAAACTGGCTCGCGCATAGTCGGTCACGTCCGGGTCGAGGGGCACCCTGACGCTGGGGAACATGAAATGCACGGGGGCGTCGGGCGCCATGGAGCGGCCGGAGATCGCCGTGTCGCGCACATTCTCCCAGGGCATGCCGGATTCCGGCTCCGGCAGCGGCGGACGCTTCACCTCGACCCGCGAGAGGGCTTCCACCCGCAACTCGCTATGCGGGGAGTCGATCAGGAAGGTCACCACGTCGAGGCCGAAATAGTCGCGCCGCACGGTGCGGGTCCGCGGCGTCGGCGAGATCGTCAGTTCGCTCGACAGGACGCTCTGCCCCTCTCCGTCGCGCGGCTGCAGCCTGAGGGCGCAGCGGGCGTAGCGGACGGGCTTGCCGTAGCGGTAGGTGGTGAGGTGGCGCAGCGTATAGATCACGCGAGCCCCACCAGCTTTTCCGGCCGCATGGCATGCGGTCCGTTGGGGAAGTAGCGGGTGACGATCGCGTCGGCGAGGCCCTCGAAGGTGTTCTCGAGGCGGGACAGGGCCGCCCCGTCGAGTTCCGACGCCTCGGCGGTGGTGAATTCGGCGGCGAGCTTCTGGGCGAGGCGCCGGTGCGACTCGGGCAGGCCGTCGACGCGCAGGGCCGGCAGGTCGGCGAGATGCCGGCAGATCGCCTCGATCTGGAAGGCGACGGAGCGCGGGTTGAAGGGATCGAGGAGCACCATGTCGCGCACCGGGTCGATGGCCACGCCCTGCATGTAGCGCGCGCCGAAGGAGACGTGCGAATCGCAGAGGGACAGCATGACGCCGAGATCCTCGGCGGTCGCCTCGTCCCCCGCGAAACGGGCGGCGAAGGAGCAGGTGTTGATCGCCCGCTCGATCCGGCGGCCGAGATCGACGAAGTGCCAGCCCGCCGTGCGGTTCATGTTCTCCTGCGCCAGCCCCGCCAGGGCGGCAATGTGGCCGAGCGCCCGCTCCGCCAGCCCGAGGAGCTCGGCCTCGGCCAGTTCCCTGGCCTCGTCGAGGTCGAGGAGGTCCCTCAGGTCGGCCAGCGCGCGCCAGGCCTCGCTCGACAGCCGCTCACGCAGGGAGGCCGCGTTGTGGCGCGCCGACAGGCTGTGCGACAAGGCCGACCCGTAGGTCGCCCGCCCGCTCAGGGCCTCCTGCGCGAGTTTCGCCGTCGGCAGGTCGGGCGCTTCGATGGCGCCCCATTCGTCCAGCAGGGCGCGGATGCGGAGAGCGGTGGGCGCGCTCTCGGTGCCGGCCATGTCGGCGATCACCGCGTTCCCGACGCTGCCGAGATGGGCGATGACGAGGCGGATCACCGCCTCCGCCCGCTCCACGTAGCGGCCGAACCAGAACAGGTTGTCGGCCGCCCGCGACGGCAGGTGGCCGGCGATGCGGCGCACGCGCGGGGCGCCCGGATGCATCAGCGAGACGGGCTCCACCGGGCCGTCCGAGAGCACCCACACATCCGCCGACTTGATCCCGGCCCGCATCTCGATCGGGTTCACGTCGGGCCGCTCGGAGATGCGGCAGAAGCCGCCGGGCATCACCCGCCAGCCGTCGGGAGTCGCCGCCGCGAAGACGCGCAGCACGAAGGGGCGGGGCACGAGGCGCATCCCGTCGGGGCCGGGCTCCCAGCCCGGCATGGTGGAGAGGGGGGCGTGCTCCTGCGCCACGTAGTCGAACGGACGGTCGCGCAGGGCGGCCACCACGCGCTCGCGCTCGGCGACGATGGCGTGCGGCCCGAGGATGGCGTCGCGCCCCATGCCCTTGGTCGGGGTCGCCACCGGCCGCAGGTCCAGCCGTTCGAGGTTGTCGCGCACATGGGCCAGGGATTCGGGATCGCCGCACCACCAGCTCTTCGGCCCCTGGAGGCTGAGGTCGGTACCGAGGAAGTAGCGCGCGATGCGCGGCAGATAGGCCCCGAGCGCCCCCGATTCCAGGATGCCGGAACCCGGCATGTTGCCGACGACGAGGCTGCCGTCGCGCAGGGCCTCCAGCACGCCGGACACGCCGAGGCGCGAGGCCGGGTTGAGTTCGAGCGGGTCGAGATAGTCGGAATCGATGCGCCGCCACAGGGCGTCGATGCGCTTGAGGCCGGAGACGGTGCGCACGTGCAGCACCCCGTCCTGCATCACGAGGTCGTCGCCCTCCACCAGCAGCAGGCCGAGATAGCGCGCCAGCGCCGCCTGCTCCACATAGGTCGAGCTCAAGGGGCCGGACGTCAGCAGGCCGATGCGCGGGTCGCTGCGCTGCGCGCCCATGACCAGCCCGTCGCGAAACGCCTGGAAGAACGGGGCGAGGCGCTCGACATGAAGGTCGGCATAGAGGTCCGGGAAGGCGCGGGTCAGCACCATCCGGTTCTCCAGCGCGTAGCCGGGGCCGGAGGGCGCCTGGGTCCTGTCGGCGAGCACCCGCCAGCGCCCGTCCGGCCCCCGGCCGATATCGGCGGCATAGAGCTTGAGCCAGCGCCCGCCCGGCGGCGTCACCCCCGAGAGCGGGCGCAGGAATTCCGGCGCACCGGCCACCAGGGCGGCCGGCAGCACCCCTTCCGACACCATCCGGCCGGGGCCGTAGATGTCCGAGATGATGGATTCCATCAGCCCGGCCCGCTGGACGATGCCGGCGCTGAGGGCGCGCCATTCGGCACCCTCGATCACCAGGGGCAGGGAACTGAGCGGCCAGGCATGCTCGCGCTGGTCGCCGTAGATCCGATACGAGATGCCGGTATCGCGGATGTGCCGCTCGGCCGAGGCGAAGCGGGCGGTGATCTCGGCGCCGCTGAGGGCGCCGAGGCGGTCGAGCAGGCGTGGCCAGGCCCCTTTGCAAGGCCCTTCGGAAACGCCTTCGCGAGGCCCGTCCGGCCCCGCGAACTCGTCCGGGATTCCGGGCCGAGGCCGGTAGTCCGAGGTCCAGCGCGCGACATGCGACGCCGTTCCTCCGGCTTGCGCCTCGGCCATTTGGGTCATCGGGGTGCTGGCGTTCTGAGATCGAGGGTGAGCGGGAACTCGCGGCTGATCTCCTCGACCGGCATCTCGACCTTGCCGGGGGTGTGGCCGTGGGCCTGGAAGCGCGCGAGACGGCGCCCCTCGGCCTCGTAGGTGTTCACCGGGAAGGTCTCGTAGTTGCGCCCGCCGGGATGGCTGACATGGTAGCGGCAGCCGCCGATCGAGCGTCCGCTCCACGCATCGAGGATGTCGATGGTGAGGGGCGAATGCGCGGGGATCGTCGGATGCATCGAGGAGGCCGGCTGCCACGCCTTGAAGCGCAGGCCCGCCACCGCTTCGCCCACCGTGCCGGTGCTCGTCATCGGAAGGCGCCGGCCGTTGCAGCTGATGATGTGGCGGCCGGGCACGAAGCCCTCGACCTTGACCTGCAGACGCTCCACCGAGCTGTCCACGTACCGCACCGTTCCACCGATCGTCCCCTCTTCGCCCAGCACGTGCCAGGGCTCCAGTGCCTGCCGCAGTTCCAGCTTGACGCCGCCCTGCTCCACCGTGCCGAAGACGGGGAAGCGGAACTCGTACTGCGCCTGGAACGCCGCCGGGTCGAAGTCGTAACCGGCTTGGCGGAGGTCTTCCAGCACGCCGAGGAAGTCCGTCCAGAGGAAGTGGGGCAGCATGAAGCGATCGTGCAGGCCCGTGCCCCAACGGACACAGCCGCCTTCCTGGGGTTCGCGCCAGGCCCAGGCGACGATGGCCCGCAGCAGGAGTTGCTGGGCCAGACTCATGCGCGGGTCCGGCGGCATCTCGAAGGAGCGGAACTCCAAGAGGCCGAGGCGGCCGGTGGGGCCGTCCGGCGAGTAGAGCTTGTCGATGCAGATCTCGGAGCGGTGGGTGTTGCCGGTGACGTCCACGAGGATGTTGCGGAAGATCCGGTCCACCAGCCAGCGCGGGATGTTGGGCTCGTCGGGTTTGGGCACCTGCGCCATGGCGATCTCGAGCTCGTAGAGCCCGTCGTGCCGGGCCTCGTCCATGCGCGGCGCCTGGCTCGTCGGGCCGATATAGAGGCCGGCGAACAGGTAGGAGAGCGAGGGGTGGCGCTGCCAGTAGAGCACGAGGCTCTTCAGCAGGTCGGGCCGGCGCAGGAACGGCGAATCGTTGGGCGTCGCGCCGCCCAGCACCACGTGGTTGCCGCCGCCGGTGCCGGTATGGCGGCCGTCGGTCATGAACTTCTGCGCGCCCAGGCGGATCTGGCGGGCATCCTCGTAGAGCTCGCTCGTGATGGTCACGGCCTCGCGCCAGGAGGTGGCGGGATGCACGTTGACCTCGATGACGCCCGGATCGGGCGTGACCTTGATGACGTTCAGGCGCGGATCGAACGGCGGCTCGTAGCCCTCGATATGCAGGGGCTGCTTCAGCTCGGCGGCGACGGCCTCGAGATGGCCGATGAGTTCGAGATACTCGTCCACCCGCTGCAGCGGCGGCATGAACACCCGCAGCACCCCGTCCCGCGGCTCGACGGCGAGGGCCGTGCGCACGGCGACGCCGGTGACGCCCGATCCGTTCTCGGTCTTTGTGCCGGGATGACCCTCGGGGAGGGCGCCCCGCTCCTCAAGCGGATCCTGGGGTTGGTAGTAGGGGTAGTGCTCCGGCGGAACGAAGGGCAGCGAGCTCAGGGGGAGGCGATACCCCACCGGTGAATCGCCCGGCGTCAGGAAGGCGTGGGTGCGGCGGAACTGCCAGGGTTCCGAGATCCAGCGGCGGTCGTCGGGATCGTCCTTGCCGAGCGGCAGGCTCGCCAGGGGGAGGGCATAGCCGGCGGCCTCGCCGAGGCCGCGGTCGAACACCCGCGCGATGCGGGCATTGGTCTCCGGGTTCGGGAACTTGGCGTCCGAGGTGGTGACGTTGATCGGCAGCTCCTCCCGCTTCTCCTCCCAGTAGATCGGGTCTTCGAAGGCGGGGAACACGTAGGTTTCGAGGCCGAGGCGCTTGGCGACGCCGTCGATCAGCGCCTTCGCCTTGCTGGAGGTGGCGTCACGCGGGCCGTCCTCCTTTGCGACGAGGTCGGGATTGCTCCAGATCGGCTTGCCGTCCCGGCGCCAGTACAGGGCGAAGGCCCAGCGCGGCAGGCTCTCGCCCGGATACCACTTGCCCTGGCCGTAATGCAGCATGCCGCCAGGCCCGAAGCGGGTGCGCAGGCGCCGGATCAGCTTGTCGGCGAGGCCGCGCTTCGTCGGCCCCACGGCGGCGGCGTTCCACTCGGCCGATTCGAAATCGTCGATGGAGACGAAGGTCGGCTCGCCGCCCATGGTCAGGCGGACGTCCTGCTCGGCGAGATCGACGTCGATCCGCTCGCCCAGGGCATCCATCTTGGCCCAGACCTCTTCGGAGAAGGGCTTGGTGATGCGCGGCGCCTCGGCCACGCGGGTCACCGTCATCTCGAAGCCGAACTCCACTTCGGCGGGTTCGGCCAGACCGGAGATCGGCGCGGCCGACTGGTAGTGCGGGGTGGCGGCGAGCGGGATGTGGCCCTCGCCGCAGAGGAGACCGGAGGTGGCGTCGAGGCCGATCCAGCCGGCGCCCGGCAGGTAGACCTCGGCCCAGGCGTGCAGGTCGGTGAAGTCGGTGGAGGTGCCGGCCGGGCCGTCCACCGCCGTCGTGTCGGGAATGAGCTGGATCAGGTAGCCGGAGACGAAGCGCGCTGCGAGACCGATGCGGCGCAGCACCTGGACCAGGAGCCAGGCGGAGTCGCGGCAGGAGCCGCTCTTCAGGGTCAGCGTCTCGGCCGGCGTCTGGACGCCCGGCTCCATGCGCACGCCGTAGGTCACCTCGGAGGCGATCATGGCGTTGAGGGCCACGAGGAACAGCACGGTGTTGGGCTGTTCCGGCAGCCGCTCGAGCAGCGCGTCGATCTCCGGTCCCGTGGCGTCGTCGGTGACGAGATAGGGCTTCAGCTCCGCCGTGAGGTCGCTCTCGTAGGCGAAGGGGCGGGTCTGGGCGTAGTCCTCCACGAAGAAGTCGAACGGATTGATCACCGCCATCTCGGCGATCAGATCGACCTCGATCTTCAGCTCGGTGGTCCGCTCGGGGAAGACCAGCCGGGCGAGCCAGTTCCCGTTCGGGTCCTGCTGCCAGTTGATGAAGTGGTTCTCCGGCAGGATCTTCAGGGAATAGGCCGGCACGGACGAGCGCGTATGCGGCGCGGGGCGCAGGCGGATCACCTGCGGTCCGAGCTGGATCGGTCGATCGTACTTGTAGTGGGTGACGTGGTGGAGGGCGGCTTTGATGGACACGGGGACTCCCGCTGGTTCAGACGTGGTGCCGGGCGCGCGATGAACGCGCGCCGGCGGCGGGAAGCCGGAGCGCATCGCCGAAGCGCATCCCGGCTGTCATCGGCGTTTCGAGGCCGAATGACCATAGGCCGGGAACAGCGCCGACGGCAGTCGAATTCGGTGCTAGTCTACAGCGACGTTGCCCGACCGGGTGGTGGAAGGCGAAGACGTTCATCGCGTGAGGATCTTGGCCCTGGCAGTTCAGACATACGGCGTGGCGATGCGGCCCGTCGCCGGGCGTGAAGCAAATTCCGTGCATCGTGGCGCGGGACGCCGCCGCGACGCGCTCCCGCTCGCCCTCCGCGGC
>NZ_VRVC01000164.1:0-9143 GCF_008040005.1 Methylobacterium sp. WL19 | reverse complement strand
CTGACCCGGCCGGGCACGCTCGTCGCAGGCGTGGGCCTGCTCGGCGGCCTCGCCCTCGTCCTGCTTCTCACCCATGGCGGCGGGGACGACGGGCCGGCCTCCACCCCCGATGCGGAGGCTCCCCGGCAGGAGGCGAAGGCGCAGGATCCGGCCCAGGCGACACCGCCGCCCCAGTCCCAGCCGGCGCAGAACCGGCCCTCCACCATGGCCAATCCGCGCGAAACGGTGTCCCCGACGGCGCCCCCCGGCATTCCCGCCGAGGAGCCGAGCCCACCCTCGGCGGAGGAGAGCCGGACGAAGCCGGCGGAGCCGTCCAACGCCATCACCGGCAAGACGGAGGTGATCGACACCGCGACCCTGCGCGTCGGCGGCAAGCTCGTGCGCCTGTTCGGGGTCGAATGGGTCCGCGGCGGACAGCCGGAGGAACTGACGCGCTACCTCGCGGGTCGCCCGGTGACCTGCCAGCCCGTGGCTGGAAGTGCCGCCTATCTCTGCGCGGTGGAAGGCCGCGACCTGTCGGAAGTCGTGCTCTTCAACGGCGGAGGCCGCGCCTCATCGGAAGCCACCCCCGATCTCGTCGCCGCCGAGGACCGTGCGCGGACGGAGCGTCTGGGGGTCTGGGCACGCTGACGCGAGGACGATTCACCTTGCATAGGGGCAGACGCTCGGCCTCAATGTCCCTTCCGAAAAGGCAGTGGGGACAGGCATGGATCTCTCGATCGGGTTGAGCGTGGTGGCGGTGGCGCTCGTCGTTCTCGTGGTCGTCACCCTCGCCATCGGCATCAACATCATCCCGCAGGGCCACGTCTATACGGTGGAGCGGTTCGGCCGGTACTCCCGCACCCTCGAATCCGGGCTCGGTCTCATCGCCCCCTATATCGAGCGCATCGGCCGGCGCGTGAACGTCATGGAACAGGTCATCGAGGTACCGAGCCAGGAGGCCTTCACCCGCGACAATGCGGGGGTGAAGATCGACGCGGTGGTGTTCTACCAAGTCCTCGACGCGGCCAAGGCCTCCTACGAGATCTCGAATCTCGAAACCGCGATGATGACGCTGACGATGACCAACATCCGCACCGTCGTCGGCTCGATGGACCTCGACCAGCTGCTGTCCCACCGCGACGAGATCAACGAACGCCTGCTCCATGTCATGGATGCGGCCTCCTCGCCCTGGGGAGTGAAGATGACCCGGATCGAGATCAAGGACATCCTGCCCCCCGCCGATCTTGCCGGCGCCATGGCGCGCCAGATGAAGGCCGAGCGCGAGAAGCGCGCCTCCGTCCTCGAAGCCGAGGGCCATCGTCAGGCCGATATCCTGCGCGCGGAAGGCCGCAAGCAATCCGCCATCCTCGAAGCCGAAGGGCGGCGCGAAGCCGCGTTCCGCGATGCGGAGGGCCGTGAGCGCAGCGCCGAGGCCGAGGCCCGCGCCACGAGCCTCATCAGCGAGGCCATTTCACAAGGCGACCTCGCGGCGGCGAACTTCCTGGTGGCCGAGAAATACGTGGACGCGATCAAGGCGCTGGCCACCGCGCCCAACCAGCGGGTGGTGGTGGTGCCGATCGAGGCGGCGTCCCTCGCCGGTACCCTCGGTGGCATTGCCGAGATCACCCGCGGTGTGTTCGGCGAGGGCGCGACGCAGCAGAGAAAGAGTTCCGGCCTACCGCCGAAGGTCGGCCCGAGCGGGGGAGGGGCCGCGTGATCGTCGTTGGCGTGACGGCGCTGGGGCCGGTCTGGACCTGGATCCTGATCGGGCTGGTCCTGATGGGAGCGGAACTCGCGATTTCGGGCGTGTTCCTGGTCTGGCTCGGCACGGCGGCCATGGTCACGGGGCTCGAAGTCGCCGTGGTGCCGATGCCGTGGCAGGCGCAGATCGTCCTGTTCGCCGTCCTGTCGGTGGGACTCGTCGTGCTCGCGCAGAAGCGGATGACCGGGCGTCCCAACAGCCTCAACCGGGGCGCGCAGGGCCTGATCGGCCGGGAATTCCACCTCGACGCCGCGATCGCGAACGGGCTCGGACGGATCAGGGTCAATGACACGCTGTGGCGTGTCTCCGGTCCCGATGCACCGGCCGGTACACGCATCCGGGTCACCGGGATCGACGGAACCGTGCTCACCGTGACGACGGCCTGACGGAAGTAGGATACCGGAGGGGCGGAGGCCCCTCCGGCTTCGTGACGAGCGCGTTCAGGCGACGCTGATATCGACCTGGATGTTGCCGCGGGTGGCGTGGGAATAGGGGCACACCACATCGGCGCGCTTCACCAGATCCTCGGCCTTGTCCCGCTCGATGCCCGGCAGGGTGGCCTTCAGGGTGACGACGAGACCGAAGCCCTCGCCGTCGTCACGCGGGCCGATGCCGACGGAGGACTCGACCTTGGCGTCCTCGGGGATCTTCACCTTGTCCTTGGCGGCCACGAACTTGATCGCGCCGAGGAAGCAGGCGGCATAACCCGTGGCGAAGAGCTGCTCGGGATTGGTGCCGTTGCCGCCACCGCCGCCCAGTTCCTTCGGCGTCACCAGGGTGACGTCGACGGCCTTGTCGTCGGTGGAGGCGGAGCCTTCACGGCCGCCGGTGGCATGGGCGTGAGCGGTGTAGAGTGCCTTCATGGTCGGTCATCCTGCTTGAGATCGAAGGGGGTCGCGTCGAGGAAAGATGGTCTCACAGAAGAACGGGGAAACCCGTCCGACGGAGGGAAACGTCCGCCATCACGAGATCCGGCCGAAAACCGAAACCGGATTGTGCGCAACTGATATTCCGTATCGCATCAAACCGGATTGCGCGCAACCATGATGCGGGAATCCCGTGAACGCTGGTGACCATTCCGCATTATCAATTAGATAGGGTGGCTGGGCCGGACCCGACACCGGACGCGACCAACATGAGGGAGGCCCCAGGAATGGCAGGCCGACGTATCACGCAAGCAGATGCCATCGACGACGTCGTGACCCCGGGTCGGGGCGTCGACGGTCAGCTGTGCTTTGCGGTCTATTCGGCGGCCCACGCCTTCGGTCGAGCCTACCGGGCACTCCTGTCCGCCCACGACCTCACCTATCCGCAATACCTGGTCCTTCTCGTCCTCTGGGAACAGGAAGGGCTGACGGTGAAAGAGATCGGAACCCAGCTGTTCCTCGATTCCGGAACGCTCACGCCTCTGCTGAAGCGGCTGGAGGCGTCGGGCCATGTCCGCCGGGCCCGCGACCGGGCCGACGAGCGCCAGGTCAGCATCTTCCTGACGCCAAAGGGGCGCGAGCTCGAGGGACGGATGGATTGCGTCCCCGGTCTCGCGGGAGCCCTGACCGGGATGTCGGAAGACGGACGCCGAGCGCTCCTCGACTCGCTGGTGATGCTGCGGGGAGCGCTCCACGACAACGTGGCCGGCGCCAACGAGGAATCTCCGACCTCCAAGTAACCGTTTCCAGGGAACCGTCACCCGGCGGCTTTGATCACGCAAAAGGCCGCCCCTGAGCGAACAGGGACGGCCTCCATCGATGGGACGCTGCCGTTTCCAAAGGCTCGAAGCCGCGACCGGCTTGATCGGCTACGGCTTCGGTCCCTCAGGACTTGGACTTGAGATCAGGACTTGGACTTGAGATAGGCGATGAGGTCGGCGATCTTCTTGTCGTCCTTGAGGCCCGGATAGACCATCTTGGTGCCGGGCACCTTGGCCTTGGGATCCTTGAGCCATTCCTTCAGGTTCGCATCATCCCAGGTGATCCCGGAATTCTTCAGGGCAGCCGAGAAGCTGTAGCCGTCATGGCCCTCACCGGCCTTCTCGCCGTAGACGCCCTTGAGGCTCGGACCGACGCCGTTCTTCTCGAAGTTGTGGCAGGCCTTGCAGGCCGAGAACACTTTCTCGCCGGCTGCCGCGTCGCCGGCTTCCTGGGCCTGTGCGGAGAGCGGAAGCATCAGAGCGAGCGCGGCGCCGAGGATGAGGTGACGCATTGTATTTTTTCCTCCGTTGGGCGGCATGAGCCAGCCGAGCTTATGGCAGAGCTTTTGGTTTTAGAACAGATCGAGACTGGGAACGTTCCAAACTCGCCTAGGGTCCGTGCGGCGAAACGAAGCCCGAAACCGGCCTTTCCGCCCTCCGGAAACGTCGACGCATCCGATCCTGATGCATCGAAACCGGTTATCGTTTAGATGTCTTCCAATTCCATTGTCCTGAACGGTTCACGGCTCGTTTTTAGTCCTTCCAAGCTGAGCGGTGGCTGAAGACAGGTCGATGCGTCGAGGAGCGCCCGCCCATGTCGATCGCCTTTCCCGTGCCCGACCCCGACATTCTCGCCCGCCGCGAGACGATCATCGCCGGCCTGCGGCCGCTCGTCGCGGCCGAGGCGTTGATCGTCACCGAGGACGAGCGCCGCGCTTTTGAGACCGACGGCCTGACCGCCTATCGCAAGATGCCGCTGGCTGTGGTCCTGCCCTCGACCACCGCCGAGGTCTCCGCCGTGATGGCCTATTGCCACGCCAACGGCGTGCGGGTGGTGGCGCGCGGCGCCGGCACATCCCTCGCCGGCGGGGCGATCGCCCAGGAAGACGCGATCATCCTCGGTGTCGCCAAGATGACCCGCGTCCTCGACGTGGATTTCGAGAACCGCGTCGCTCGGGTCGAGTCGGGCCTGACCAACCTCGCCATTTCGGGCGCCGTCAGCCACGAGGGGTTCTTCTACGCGCCGGACCCGTCGAGCCAGCTCGCCTGCACCATCGCGGGCAACATCGCGATGAATTCGGGCGGCGCGCATTGCCTGAAATACGGGGTGACCACCAACAACCTTCTGGGCGTCACCCTGGTGATGAACGACGGCACCGTGGCCGAGATCGGCGGCGCCCATCTCGACAGCGCCGGCTACGACCTCCTCGGCCTCATCTGCGGCTCGGAGGGTCAGCTCGGCATCGTCACCGAGGCGATGGTGCGTATCCTGCGCGCGGCCGAGGGCGCGCGCCCGGCCCTGGTGGGCTTCTCCTCGGTGGAGGATGCGGGCGCCTGCACCGCCGCCATCATCGCCGCCGGCATCATCCCCGTGGCCATGGAGTACATGGACCGTGAGGCGATCCTCATCACCGAGGATTTCGCCCAGGCCGGATATCCGCGCGACGCCGAAGCGATGCTGATCATCGAGGTCGAAGGCTCGGACGAGGAGTGCGAGGCGATGCTGGCCCGGATCGAGGCCATCGCCCGCGACTACCGGCCCACCAGCATCCGCGTCTCGAAATCCGAAGCCGAGAGCGCCGCGATATGGAAGGGGCGCAAATCCGCCTTCGGCGCCACGGGCCGCATCTCGGATTACATCTGCATGGACGGCACGATCCCCACCGGGCAATTGCCGCTGGTGCTGGAGCGCATCGGCACGATCTGCGCCGACAAGGGCCTTCGCGTCGCCAACGTGTTCCATGCGGGCGACGGCAACCTGCATCCCCTCATCCTGTTCGACATCAACACGCCGGGCGAATTGCAGAAGGCGGAGGCCGCGGGCGACGAGATCCTGAAGCTCTGCGTCGAGGTCGGCGGCTGCCTCACCGGCGAGCACGGTGTCGGCATCGAGAAGCGCGAGCTCATGCGCTTCCAGTACGCGCAGGTCGATCTCGACCAGCAGATGCGGGTCCGCAACGTGTTCGACCCGAAATGGCTTATGAACCCCGCCAAGGTGTTCCCGCTGGAGGGGCGCGTCGCCGCCTGAGGCCAGCGCGCCGCGCAACGTGGTTTCTCGCCATCCCGCCGAACCGTGCCCGGAACGCTAAGCTCCGGGCCGGTGTTTCCTCCCCGCACAATCATGGAGGATGATCATGCGCATCGTTGCAACGCTCTCGGCCCTGGCGCTGCTCACCATGGCGAGCACGGGAGCGGCCGAAGCCAAAGGCTGCATCAAGGGCGCGATCATCGGCGGCCTCGCCGGGCATTACCTCGCCGAGCGCGGCGTGGTGGGCGCGGTGGCGGGCTGCATCGGCGGTCGCTATCTCGCCAATCGCCGCGCCAAGCAGCAGCGCGAGATCGAATACGGCTCGCGGGTGCAGCAGCGTGGAGCCGGCTACGCACCGAACCAGGCCTATCCGCGTCGGTCTTACAATTACTGAGATCGATCCGGCCGGGGCGGGCCGGCGACGGAGCTACCCGTTCCGCGGGCCGCCTCGGCTTGTACGTTCGTCCTCACGGCGATCCAGAGCACGTGCCGACGCCCGCCGGGATGGGCGGGATAGCGGTGTTCCTCGACATCGAAGCCGAAGCGCCGAAGCCGCTTCTTGAACCGGCGGTCCGGCCCCCCGGACCAGACGGCCAGAATGCCACCCGGTCGCAGGGCATAATGCGCCCGCTTGAGGCCCCAGCCATCGTAGAGGCGGTCGTTTTCCCTGCGCGTCAGGCCCTTGGGGCCATTGTCGACGTCGAGGAGGATGGCATCGTACTGAGCCTGTCCCGACTGGATGAGGCGGTTCACGTCGGCCTCGACCAGGCTCACGCGCGGATCGTCGAGGCTCCCGGTGAAGAGATGGGCAAGTGGTCCGCTCGCCCAGGCGATGACCGCCGGCATCAGTTCGGCCACGACGACCTCCGCCTGCGGGCCGAGGGCGTCGAGGGCGGCACGCAGGGTGAATCCCATTCCGAGGCCGCCGATGAGGATCCTCGGCGCCGGTTTTCCCTCGAGCCGCGCGCAGGTGACCGTGGCCAGGGCACGCTCCGAATCGCGGTGCCGGTCGTTCATCAGTTCGGCCGTGCCGACCATGATCGAGAAGGCATCGTCGTAGCGGACGAGACGCATCGTCTCGACGCTGCCCGGAATGGCGGCGCTGGCGATGGGAATCGCGGAATTCATCGATGGGACGACCTTCACGACAGGATTCAGGCCTCGACGCCGAACGCATCGCAGCGAAACGCGCCGTAATCGCCCCGCGCCAGCCGTTCGGCCAGGGCGGGCAGGAACAGGGCAGCCTCGTCGGCGAGACGCCAGGGCGGGTTGATAACGATGAGGCCGTTGCCGTTGAGACGGTTTGGATAGGGCTCCGAGATCATCAGGTCGATGCGCAGGGCGGGCCGGGAGAGCGAGCGGTCGAGCTCCGCCACCATGCGGTCGATGAGCGCGACGTCCTTGATCGGATACCAGCCGAGATAGATGCCCGTCGGCCATTTCGCCACGGCCTTGGCCAGAGCCGCTCCGAGCCGGTCGACCTCACCGAGTTCCTCGTAGGGCGGGTCGATCAGCACGACGCCCCGCCGCTCGGGGGGAGGGATCAGCGCGTTGAGGGCGGTCCATCCGTCGAGATGCATCACCTTGGTGCGCGGATCCTGGTTGTAGCGCTCGCGCAGGAGCTCGGCATCGGCCGGGTGCAATTCGACGAAGACGCCCTGATCGCTGGGCCGCAGGAATTCGCGGATGATCGCCGGCGAGCCGGGATAGATAGTCGCCCCATGGCGCGCCTGGGTGGCGGCGACGGCCGCGCGATAGGGGGTGAACAGTGCCTCCACCTCGTCGGGGAAGGGCGTATCGAGGCGGCCCCAGCCATCTTGCCACTCGCCGGTACGGCCCGCCTCGTCACCGGTCAGGTCGTAGAAACCCAGGCCCGCATGGGTGTCGATGGCGCGAAAGCCCGTGGCCTTGGCCTGGAGATGATGGAGTACGCGCGTCAGCACGAGATGCTTGAGCACGTCGGCGAAATTACCGGCGTGGAAGGCGTGCCTGTAGTTCATGGGCGCAGGTTCCTGGCCTCACCGGCTCGCGTCGACGGCGATCTCGCCCGCACGGCAATTCTGCCGCGCTACTTCGGGGCAGGGCGCGAAGCCGCGCAGATCCTTGGTGAAGCAGATCCGCACCTCCTGCAACTCTCCCCGGGTGCAGGTGACCGACATCATGTCCGGGCGCAGGCCGCGATTGGCCGCCACGAACTGGCGGGCGATATCGACGGGGGCGATGCGCGTGTCGGAATCGGGCTTCACGAAGCCGGCCGGGATGGTCACCGCCTCCCGCGCCTGGGCGGCGGCCTTGAAATACGACATCGGATCGAGGCCCGAACAGGTGCCGTGCTTGCGCCACTCGTGGCGGGCGAGCCCCTCGCTCGGATAGACCTCGCCGGCCACGTCCATGGCCTGGCGGGTGGGAGAGCGTTCCACGGAGGAGCAGTCGGACGGGTAGCCCCGCGTATATTGCGGCCACAACCCATGGACGACGAAGCCGAGGCCGCGACCCGGCCGGCACTGGCCGTCGGCGTCACGCCGTCCGGCCGTCTCGCAATAGGTCGGCGACCAGGACAGGGCCAGCACGTAGAAATCGAACTCGCCGGGCGTGCCGCCGCGTCCATAGCCCTGCGCCTGCGCGGTTCCGGCGAAAGCCGTCAGCGCCAGTCCGGCGAGCGCGGCGACTCGTCTCACGGACGGGCTTCGCGGCAGGCCGTGGCGTAGGCATAGGCGAGGTTGCGGTCGAGGCCGTGGACGCAGAACTCCACGCCCCAGGTCACGCCGATGAAGCCGAGGCCCTCGCGGACGGAATAATCGACCTTGCGCTTGATCCCGTCCGACGTGGTCGCCACCGCGCTGCAGAAGCGGCGGGGGTAGGTGTCGAGGCCCCAGGGGCGCCAGGCCGTCCGCTCGATCCGGTCATAGCCGACGATGGTGAGGCTCGAGTTCCAGAACTTCGCCTCCTTCTCGGCGAACTGGCTCGACATCTGTTCCAGCACCGAGGAATCCTGGCAGCCCGGAATCTGCCCGTCGAAGGGAAACTCACGTTCCTCGGCGGGGGTGATCTCCTCGCGGCCCGAGCGGGCGAAGGCGGGTTGGAGGCTACCCGCGAGGACGAGGCCGAGGGCCAGGGCGGTGACGAGGGAATTCGGGCGCATGCCGGCGTCTTTTCGCTGGAGTCCGTTCATCCGGGGACGATGGCGTCTGTCCGGGCAGTGTCAAGCGCAAGAGGCCGGGCGGCATCGCTTTCATTCCGGCCTGGGGCGACCGGAACACAGTCCGGCCCTCAGTAGATCGGGTCCGACAGGCCCGGGGCGGCGAGGGAGAGCGGCTCGTCCGAGAAGCCCGGCGCCGGTTCGGCATAAGTCGGCGCGGAGGCCAGACGCGAGGACTGCGGGCGCGGTACCGGCCGGGCCGCCGGCGTGGAGGCATAGGCGGAAGGCGCCCGATTCGACGGGGCGGCAGCGGACAGGGCGGGGG